>JACQRS010000023.1 GCA_016206385.1 Candidatus Rokuibacteriota bacterium
CGTCTCCTCCATGTCCATGCCCTTCATGTCCTGGCCCCTGTCGCTTCCCTGACCGGCGCCCTCGGTGAGCCGCGCGAGCAGGTCGGACGTCATCTCAGGGAACCGGTCGAGGGCGATGGCGCTGGCGACCACGAGCGACGCCGCGGTGAGGAGAGCGAGCGTCACCCGGCTCCCGGCCATGCGGCACGCGAGCTGGGCGCAGCGGCGGCGCTCGCGCGCGTAGAGCACGAACCCGAGCGCGACCCCGAGCACACCCGCCGGGATCAGGACCCACCGGTACTGCATCGTGACCGCCATGAAGGCGCCGCTGCCGAGCCCCAGCAGGATGACGGTGAGCGGCAGGAGACAGCAGAGCGAAGAGAGCACGGCCCCCAGCCACGCGGCCAGGCTCGCGCTCGCCGACCCCGGCTTCACCGCGAGAACCACCGGTCACGCCGCATGACTTCCGCCTACACGTCCTCGGCCGCGAACGCCCCGTACTCGAAGGTCAGCCGGTACTGCCGGCCGCAGCACTCGATCACGTCGCCTGCCTCGGCGTCCTCGGGCAGCGCGACCTGCATTCCACACGTGGGGCAGCTCACACGATGCGCGAGCGTCGCCACCCAGCGCCCTCCCGCGGCCCGCACCCGGAGGGCGTGCCCCGCGCAGTTCGGGCACTCCACGAGGTCACCAGACTTGACCCCTTCGGGCAGCTCGACTTCGGCACCGCAGTCCGGGCACCGAACCGTCACCACCGTCAGATCCCGAGGAGCCGCTTCAGACGGCCCCGGTCGAACCCCACGATCACCTCGTCATCCACCGCGATGACAGGCACCGCCATCCGCCCCGTCCGGGCAACCAACTCATCGCGGGCGGTCGCGTCCTCGGCCACGTTCTTCGCGGTGAACGCGACCCCATGAGACGAAAGGAACTCTTTCGCCGCGTGGCAGGACTGTCACGTCGAGGACCAGTACACCGTCACCTGTCGGCTTGTCATGGCTACCCTCACGCGAGGAGTTCTCCGAACATGCGCTTGCCCAGCTTGAAACCCTCGAAGACGGTGGCCCCGGCGCCCGGGATTTCCGGGTTCGCCTCCCGCCACGCTTTCAAGTGCTCTTCCGACCGGAAGAAGTTGAGCAGCGTTCAGAGTGAAGTGGTGATCCGTTGCTGGCCCTCGCAGCGCTTGCCCACCCACACCATGACGCCCTGGGCCTGAGGCCCTGGCCCGTCCGGCGTGACCGTGAACTCGAGCGAGCTGCCGCAGTGGTGGCAGCCGGCGCGCACCTGGACCGCCTGCCCTGCCATCGGGGCGATCCCCAGAGCGTCGATGGCGCAGCAGGCGAATCGCTCGTGGCCGCGGGCCAGCCGCACGACGAACGGGGTGGGCCGTGCCGAGAAGGGATACGCGATCTGCACGCGGTCGTCCTCGAGCTGGATCAGGTCGTCCTCGTCCATCTTGCTGAGGCTGTCTCGCACGGTCTGCGGCGGCCAGTCCGTCAGCACCGCGAAAATCGCATCGACGGATACGGGACCGGGGCGCTCGACAAAGGCCTGTAGGACGTGTCGCAGAACGTCCGCCTGCCGGGCAACCCGACGCAGGGCCCACCGGGCCTCCAGCTCAGGGTCGACGAGCTCGTCAGCGGTCCTGATCTCCAGCATCGTTGCGCCTCCCCTCCGCGAGTACGTTCAGGGCCCCGGCTCGGAGGGCCCCGGGAGCGGCCCCGTCTCCAGGGATCCCGATGGCGAAACCATAGAGTCTGTAGTAACTACAGGGTCAAGCGACATTTTCGCGGGTGGGGGGAGGCTGGAATGGAGACCGCGTCGACGCGCCTCGTCATCGGGGCCCTGTCACGGCGAACGGGATGCAACATCGAGACGATCCGCTACTACGAGCGCACGAGGCTCCTCCCCACTCCAGCCCGGAGCTCTGGCGGCTACCGACTCTACGGGACCGAACACCTCAAGCGGCTCATCTTCATCCGCCGCGCCCGGGCGCTCGGGTTCTCGATCCACGAGGTCCGGAAGCTCCTCGAGCTGGCGGAACACCGCCGCCGTCCGTGCGCTGAGGCCCGGAGCCTTGCCGCGACCCACCTCGAGGACGTTCGCGCCAAGATCGCCGACCTCAGAGTGATGGAGCGGGTGTTGAAGGAGACCGTCGCCAGATGCGGCGAAGGCACCGGCCGTCACTGCCCGCTCATCGACGCCCTCTACAGGGATGGCACAGCCCGGAGCGACGACACCCGAGGTCTTCGCCTGTCGGGTGAGGCCCTCGAGCCGCGGCGGACATCTCAGCGCCGCCGCACGTAGCACGGGGGCTACGAGCGAAGTCATGGTAGTCTCGGCATCGGCATTATAATGTTGGCAACAGCGATGCGAGGGGGCAAATGAAAGCGAGAAC
>JACQRS010000258.1 GCA_016206385.1 Candidatus Rokuibacteriota bacterium
CTCCTGTACGCGCATGCGGCAGGCTACGACCCTCGGGCGGGCAGCGAGGTTTGGGAGCGGCTCGCCGTGGAACTTCCCAGTCTCACGACCGCCGGCCTTTTTGCGGTCCATCCGCCATCTAGTGAGCGATTGGTCCGCATCCGGAAGATTACCGACGCACTCCTGTCCGGTGTTCCCGCGAGCGTGATTCTGGAGCAAACAACAACTCCTCGGGATGCCGCTTCCGACCAGGAACAAGAACCCGCACAGGCGTATTGAAGTTTAGGCCCCTCCACACGTAGAGTGCTCCGTCCCCACAGGCGTCAGGGTCCCGTCAACACTCTTCGTAAGTGTCCCATTCTCCCCGGATGTACCAGATTGAATTGGGGAGCGCATTCTGCTAGCGTCTCCCCTGCACCAGCGAGATCATGAGATGATCGGACTTCTCAACCGGTGGCAGTTGCCGGTTGCCGCCCTGGCTCCCGGACAGTCGGCAAAGTTCAGCCTTCGCTGCGCGGGCAAGGCGGTGGAGGGCTTCGTGGTCAACCACGAGGGTCGCTTCTACGCGTACGTGAACCGCTGCGCCCACGTGGGAACGCCGCTGGATATGTGGCCCAACGAGTTCTTCACCGACGACGGTCGCCATCTCATCTGCGCCACCCACGGCGCGGTCTACGAGCCGGAGACCGGCCTTTGCATCGCCGGTCCGTGCCCCGGCGCTTCGCTCACATGGCTGCCCGTCGCCGTGGAGGGAGCCGAACTGGTCGTCTCCTGTCCCGAGACGGAGCGATGACCTCGGGCGACGAGATCGCGGAAGTGGAAGCGGCGAACGCCCGCTTCTACCGCGCCTTCGAGAGCCTGAACTTGGCGGAGATGGATACGGTCTGGGCCAAGGGGGATGACATCAAGTGCATCCATCCGGGATGGACGCTCCTCGTGGGCTGGGACGCGGTCCGCGCGTCCTGGGAGGCCATCTTCAAGAGCACGGCGGAGATCCGCTTCAGCCTCACAGACGTCTCGGTTCGGGTGGACGGCAACCTGGCCTGGGTCACCTGCACGGAGAACATCCTCTCCAGGGTGCGGGGCAACATCTCGGTGACGTCGGTTCTCGCCACCAACCTCTTCGAGCGGAGCGGGGGCCGCTGGCTGATGATCCACCACCACGCCTCCCATATCTTCTCCGCGGACACGCCGAGCCCGCCGGAAGAGTTCGCCTAGGGTGCCGGGCGTAGCAGGAGATATCCTACCTGCTCCGCCACCACCGCGAAGCGGTGCTCGCTCGCCCCAGCCCGGATCACGACCATCTCGCCCTGGCGGTCCAGCGCGTAGTCAGGCAGGTCGCGCCACGGGTACGTGAGCCCGTCCAGGAGCACGTACTCGCTCCTGTCCAGGCCGGTGGGAAAGATGAACACCGTGGGGCGCAGCGCCAGGTGCGGCACGTAGCGCTCCTGCGCTGACACTGTGGCGCCGGCTGGGATCAGTGCCATGACCGCGTAAGCCGCTCGCTGCCGGCCACTGAGCCGCCACTTGTCCACCCCGAGGTCGTTCACCGTGCGGGCGCCCAGCGCTAGGCTCAACAGGACAGCCAGCGCCAGAGCCGCTCGAGGCATCAGCAGAAGTGGCGACCCACGAGCCCGACCGGCGCTCCATCGCATCAGGCAGCGGTAACCCGAGACTGCGGCGAGGACGAGGAACGGGAGCACGAAAGCGGTGTATTGCGACCGGTGATGAAAGAGCACCGGATCCCGGCTCTGCAGGTTCACCAGCAAGGCGGGGAGCGCGGGCAGGAGGTCCCGCGGGCTCAGCAGCGGGAGGAACGCAAGGGGCGCGAGCAGAGCCGCCAGGTAGAGGAGCCGGTCCCCGGTGGCCATGTGCGCCAGCGTCGCGAGCGGGTGGCTCGCCAGGTTGAGGACGATCTCTCCCACGGAACCACCGAGATGGGCGAAGCGCTGGAGGTGAGGATAGGGCGCCCCGCGGAAGAACGGCATCACCCAGCCGGTGGCAAGCAACAGCCAACCCAACCCCATCACGCTCAGCCCGGCGCCCCATGCCCACCGCCGCTGGCCTAGCGCCCAGAGGCCGAAGCCGATGACCGGGAGCGCGGCATCTTCGCGCGTCGAAAGCGTCAGGAGCAGCGCCAGGAGGAACGGGATCGGGCGGTTCGCGTCGAACCAGGCCACGGCCGCCAGGAGAAGCGGAATCGCCAGCACCGCGGGATGGAAGTCCCTGAGGTTCACTCCGTGTAGCGACGGGTTCAGGAGGTAGAGCCCGGCGAACCCGGCGGCGAGCCTGTCGTCCCCCAGCGGCCGCCTGGCAATGGCGAAGACCGCCACGGCGCCAGCCGCCAAGCTCGCCGTCTGGATCACGAGCACCGGCACAGACCCAGGAACGAGCAAAAAGAGGGGGACGAAGAGATAGAAGATCGGCGACAGGTGATCGCCCCAGGCGTGCATCTCGGGCATGCTCGTGTAGGCGCCGTAGCCCTGGGTGATGTTCCAGATGATCTGGACGTACTGGCCGAGGTCCAGGGCGTGAGTCCTGAACGCGTAATGCCGGGTCACGGTGATGAAGGAAAAGACCAAGGCATAGGCCAGGACGCCGAGGGCCACCAGCGGGCGGGCCCCGATGGCCGGGAGCGCGGGGAAGCGGAGCCGCCACCGCAGGGCCAGCACCGGAAGGATCGCCAGGAGCACGTTCTCCGGTCGGGTGATCGGCACTTGCCACTGTCCGAGGGGGATGCTCCAACCGCCGGTGAGGAGGACGCCCACCAACAGGGCCAGGAGGACGACGGTGAGGCTGTCGAGGAAGCGGACGAAGGAGACCCGACTCACCGCCCCGCGCCGGTAGACAGCCGGGTGTAGCGGGAGCGGAGGCTCTGGAACTGGCGCCCCGGGATCAGGCCCAAGCGATAGAGGAGATACCGAGCCAGCAGCAGCAGGATCCTGAGCCCGTACACGGAGCTCTGGATAAAGCTGGCTGAGGAGGCTTCGGGGAAGTAACGGACGGGCACCGGGATCTCGGCGATCCGGAACCGGGCCGCCACTGCCTGGGCGACGATCTCCTGGTCGAAGACGAAGCCGTCAGAGTTCATGGCGAAGTTCACCGTCTCCAACACCTCACGGCGGAAGGCCCGGTACCCCGTGTGAAACTCCGAGAGGGCAAGGCCGAAGACCCGGTTCTCAAGCCGGGTCAGGACCCGGTTGGCCACGTACTTCCACCACGGCATCCCCTGCTGAAGCGCGGAGGCCCCGCCCTTGAGCCTCGAGCCCAGCACCAGGTCGGCCTCGTCCCGGGTGATGGGAGCGACGATTTGGGGGAGCAGGGTCGGGTCGTACTGGTAGTCGGGGTGAACCATGACCACGACGTCGGCCCCGGCCTTCAGCGCCTCGGCGTAGCACGTCTTCTGGTTGGCCCCGTATCCATAGTTGCGGTTGTGGACGAATATCTCCAGGTTCAGATCCCGCGCGACCTCCAGGGTGGCGTCGGTGGACCCGTCGTCCACGAGGATGACCAGGCTCACGCTCTCCATCGGAAGCTTCTCATAGGTCATCCGAAGGGTCCGGCCCGCGTTGTAGGCGGGCATCACGACCACCACCTTCGGGGTCACGCCGCCGCTTCCCGAGCCGCCCGCGCTCATGGAAGGCCTCTTCCGGGCCGGTTGGAATAGAGCCATCGCCCGCCGTTCTCGAGCAGCAGGTGAACGCTCTCCCGCGGCAGCTCGCGCACCACGCTCCGCTCCGGATTCACCACGGAGAGGAGGAACACCCGCCGGGTTCCCCCCCATGCCTCCTTGAGGTGGCTGACCTCCCAGAAAATCTCGCGCGCTTCGGGGAACGTGGCGCCGAAAGCCAGGTTGGACTGCCGCCCGTCCACGATCTTCACGGATCGGCCCGTGGCGAGCAGCAGGCTCGCGCTGTTTTCCAGGGCACCTTCGTGGACGACCACGTCCTGGGGGCCGGCAGCCCCCTTGAGGAGGGAAGCCACGGGCACGACCGAGCGGTGCTTCGCAAAGAGCGTGAACCCCTCCACGGTAACCGGGAGAAAGGCGACCATCACGCCCAGGAGCGCCCCCAGGCCGAACCGTGGGAGCTGCCGCCACACCGCCACCGCGAGCGCAATGCTGCCGAGGCCGAAGATGAGGGCGAGCCTCCCAAGCAGCGGCCGGAGCTCGTGGTAGGGGATGAACGGCACACCCTGCCCGCGCGCGTCCAGGTTCCGGGTGTGGACGTCCACCAGCGAGAGCGTGCCTGACGGCAGCATGAGCGCCCCTTGCCAGACGACAAAGCACAGGACCGCCACCCCGGCCAGGACCACCAGCGGCGGGACGAGGAGCGCTCGCGGCGACGGCGCACCCGGGGCGCGTCCCAGCGCGTCGTCCCAGACCTTGGCCACCAGAAGCGCCATGTGCGGAAGGGCCGGCAGCGCGTAGTGGGGGAGCTTGAACGGGGAGAGCGTGAAGAAGGTCACCACCACCGCGCTCCAGAGCCCCAGGAGCAGCCAGATGCGCGCCTCCAGGCTCTGCCAGGGTCCCCGGAACACGCGAACCAGGGCCCACGGCAGCACGAGGCTCCAGGGAAAGAAGCCGACCGCAGTCACGCCGAGAAACTCGGCGGCCGTGAGCGGCACGTCCTCATCGGGGAAGACCCGATGGCCGGCGAAGTTGAGGAGGTGCTTGTCGACGACCGTGTACCAGAGAAAGCCGTCGTTCTTCCACTCCGCCGCAAAGTACCACGGCACCGCGATGAGGACCAGCAGCGCCAGCCCGGCCGAGGGAAGCCACTGAGCCACGATGCGCCGCTCCCTGGTGAGAAAGAAGAAGAGAGCGAACACCGCAATGGGCCCCACGGCCCCCAGGACATCCTTGGCGAGGATCGCGGCCCCCAGGCATGTATACCCCGCGAGGAGCGCTCCACGCCTGCCATCCTGGTAGGCGAGGACAAAGCCCGCATACGCCAGCAGGATAAAGAAGACAAAGACCAAGTCGGGCTTGACCAGTCGGCCAAAGAGGAAGACTTCGAGGTTCGCGACGACGACGAGGCCGGCGATCAAGCCGAGCCGCTCGGAGCCCAGCCGCATTCCCAGCCACGCCGTCAGGACCGCTATGCCGACGGTCGGCAGGGCCGACCAGAACCGGGCGGCCCACTCGGAGGGCCCCACCAACCAGAACCCGGCCGCCATCATCCAGTAGAGGAGCGGCGGCTTGTCGAAATACCGGACGCCGTTGAAGTGAGGGGTGATCCAGTCGCCGGAGAGCCGCATTTCCTGGGCGATGGCGGCATGCAGACCCTCGGGCGGGTCCAAAAACGGGGGGTGCCCGAGGCGGACAAAGTAAAGCGCCGCGGCCACGAGGCCGACGCCCCAGAGGATGCCCTTGCTCGGTGGTTCCCTCATGCCCCTTGCGTTCGGCTCATACGGGTTGGCGCCGCCTGTACAATACTCTTCGGATCGCCATGAAATGGGCGCTCGTCATCCTGGGCATCGGGTTGCTCACCTGGGGGTGCCGCGAGACAGTTGAGCGCGCCCTGATCTATGTTCCCAGCCGGGAACTGATGGGCTCGCCCACGCTCCTGGGCCTCACCCACCGGGAGGTGTGGTTCCACGCCGAGGACGGCGTGCGCCTGCACGGCTGGCACGTTCCCGGTCGCGTTCCCCTCACGCTGCTGTGGTGCCACGGGAACGCCGGCAACATCAGCCACCGGCTGGACAACATCCGGGAGATCCACAGACGCCTCGGACTGGGCGTGTTCATCTTCGACTACCGGGGGTACGGGCGGAGCGACGGCCGTCCGACGGAAGCCGGGCTGTACCGCGACGCGCGCGCTGCCCGGGAGGCACTGATCCGAGAGGGCGTGCCGGCCGACCAGATCGTCTACTTCGGACGATCGCTCGGTGCCGCCGTCGCGGTCACGCTCGCCCTCGAAGCCCCCCCGGCTGCCCTGATCGTCGAGACCCCGTTTCTCTCGATCCGCGCCATGGCCAACCGGACGCTGCCCGGGAGCGGGATCCTGTTCAAAACCCGCTTCGACTCGCTAGACAAGATCGGCGGGGTTCGCAGCCGCCTGCTGATCCTCCACGGTGACGCCGATGAGGTCGTGCCCTATGAACACGGACGCCGCCTCTTCGAGGCGGCCCCTGAACCGAAGGCATTTTACACCATCCGCGGCGCCCATCACAACGACACCTACCTGGTCGGGGGCGAAGGGTACTGGACGGCGTGGGCGCGCTTCCTCGCTCCACTCCTTCCCCCCGGGGAGGAAACGACAAGGCCGCGCGGCTCTCCACCATCATGAAATTTTCATGGTCCTCGATGTTGTGAGGAGCGCCCCTGCCCGGGCCGTGATGCCTCAAAACTAGGTGTTACCGTAGGGCAGGTCGGTGCCTCAAAACAAGTGTTACCCACGCTCGAGCTGTGTGCGGGGGCGTTGGGACTCAGCAAGTTTCCAGAGGGCCTCGAGGGTCTGGTCGATGTGGCGGGCGAGGGTGACGGGGTTGAGGGCGAGGAATTGCCCTTCCAGGGCCTGGCGCTGAGCGTCGCTGAGCGTCCCGATTGCCAGCAGCCGCTGGTAAGGGGTTTGGGGAGGGGCGTAGCGTTTGAGGACCCTGGCGCCATGGCGCTCCTTGCGGAGGAGCTTGCGGACTGGGCGGAAGCAGTTGAGCTGGCGGCGGAGCACGTCGTAGAGGCGCTGCAGGAGCGCATAGGCGGCGCGCGAGCTGTAGCGGTCGTAGCCGATCAAGCGCCGCACGACGAGCCGGTTTTTCTGCTCGACCCAGGCCTGGTCGTTCTTGCGGTAGCCGCGCCCCCGGGTGACCTGGATCCCCTCGCGCCGGCACCAGGGGATCAGGACGGCGTTGATGAACTCGCTGCCATTGTCGGTATGCCACTCCCGGAGCGGAAACGGCAACCGCTCCCACAGGTGATGGACCCCCCGTCCCGACCCGCTGCTGGCCCAGGCCCCAGACGGCTTCCAGCTCAGTCCAGCTCGTGGCCACATCCACGCCCACGAGGGTGGTCAGGAAGAAGCCTTCGGCGGACAGGCCGCAGCAGGCGGTCGATCGTCGCCGCACTGAGTCCCTCGAGCTGCGTGCGCAGGGCGGGGGCCAGGGGGAGGGTCCCGTGGCGTTCCAGGGCAGCCAGCAACACGGGGATCAGGGGCGCGAGCAACTTGCCGCAGAGGCGGTCGCTGAGTTGCCACAGACGGACCAGGGCCGGCACGACCTCGGGGCCGTAGCGGCGGGGCCGCCCGCGCCCGGCCCGCCGCTCCCCGGGCGGGGGCTGGTGGAGCCGACGAATAGCCGCTTTGCGATGGCACCCCGTCGTCCGACAGTACTCGTTCAGGATCCGCCCTTTGTCCTGTTTGCTGGCCGCCCGATAGCGGGCGCGCAGTGCGTCCGCGTACTCGTGCCGAGCGTGTTGGGTCACCGGTGCCCCTCCGGTGTTGGGTAACAGGATTTATGAGGCATCGGCCCTCGCCTCGGTAACAATCTTTATGAGGCAGATCGCGGGCTTGACACTCCACGCAAATCGTTTTAGACTTTTCCGATCAGAAAGGGGGTGAACTTTGTGGCGCGGTATCTCATAATCGAGTCTAAGAGCCCGCTCGACGGCGGCCAGCACTCCTTCGAGCTGGCAAAACAACTCCGCGAACTCAAGCACGACGTCACGATCTATCTCGTCCAGGACGCGGTCTTCGCCGCGCGCAAGCGCTTCGAGGCCGGTGAAACGCTCGTCGCCGAGGCGAAGGCCCAGAACGCCACCCTCCTGGCCGACGAGATCTCGCTGCGGCAGCGCGGCATCGTCAAGGACCGCCTGTCTGAAGTGGTCCGGGTGAGCAACATGGGTGAGCTCGTCGACCTCCTCATGGAGAAGTCGGATAAAGCCATCTGGCACTGAGAGGAGCCCGCAATGGCAAAAGGCAAGACGTTGCACATCTGCGTCACGGCGGGGCCGTACGGTAACGAGACCCCGATCTCGCTCTTCAGGCTGGTGGACACCGCCCTCGACAAGGGGTACAACGTGAACGTGCTGGCGTACGAGGATGGGGTCCTGCTCACCTCTAAGGCTCAGGCCCAGCACGACGACCCGATCTGGAAGACCAACCCCGAGCACCACACCGATCTCGGCAAAGCCCACAACACGACGGCGGAGTTCGTGGGTCGGCTCCTGGAGAAGGGCAAGAGCGATCCCAAGCTCAACTGGTACGTCTGAGGGC
>JACQRS010000259.1 GCA_016206385.1 Candidatus Rokuibacteriota bacterium
CTACATAGGGGCCACGCACCATGGCGTCGGCCCGGGCGAAGTGGGCCTCGAATTGCGCGCGAGGGTGGGGGTCGAGAAGCCGGTGGGACGTCCGGAGGACTCGGCCAATCCAGGAATGCTCCATCTGGCGCATTCTTTCCCCTTCGACTACCCGAAATGCGCCCTCGCCGCATTCTGCGCATTCCTGGTGGTTCATTGCCGCCGCCGACCGTCTGTCGGGCCCGGGGATGCGTGATTCGGCCTCGGGGCGCAGTGGGCGGCGTTCGTTCCTTTGGTGTACCGCACAAACACAAGCGAAGGTCGCGCTCGGACCAGACACGTCCGCGTTCTCCCCGAATCGCCGCAGAATTGCCGCACGTACTCACCGTGAGCCACCCGTCCAAGCGTAGGCTGCCGCTCGTCCTTTGCCGGTAGGCTCAATCCATCCACGGGTAACGAGTCGAGTGATGAGGCGAAGGGCAGTGTCCCGAGAAACCTTGAGGTGGGACGCAAGGTCGGCAGCGGTCCCGCCCCCATGGCTCGATAACCATCGGCAGGCTTTCACCTCCTGCGGCGACAGGCCCAGTGCCTGCCAGGAAGCGTACAATGTAATCCGGAAGGCGTCTTCGGTGGGGTGGAAGACCGGTGGGGGAAGTTGCGCTTGAGCCATAGACTGCCGCATGCGGTGGATGCCGCTGCCGAGGCGCTCCACGTACCCCATTCGATAGAACAAGTCTGCGATCAGCCTGTTGCGGGGTACAGCGCGGGTCCCGAGGTCCTTGACCGTCAGGCCTGGGGCCAGGCCGCCCGGGTTGGCGATCTCGACGCGGTCGGGGTGCACGCGAACGAACACGTGCTCTGTTTCCGCGAAGTAGTCGCGATGTGTCAGGGCGTTAACGTGGATTATTCTACTGGTCCCCCGTTACGTCTCCCATTACGAGTTGGCCCTGGGCGAATAACGAGGTCTTCTATGGCGTCAGGTCCAGCCAGGTGGCCCCGGCGCGGCTGGACTGGATGGCGGCGATCATGAACTGGACGGCGCGGGCACCGTCCGTTACGCCGGGCAGGAGGCTCGGCGTCGATCCGGAAGGGCCGTCCGGCCACGCGGTCAGCAGGTCGGCGAAGTCCCGGTAGATGTTGGCGAAGGCCTCCAGGTATCCCTCCGGGTGGCCCGAGGGGATGCGCGTGGCCGACGTGGCGGCCTTGCCGAGCCCGGGCCCGCCCCGCGTGATCGTCTCCGTCGGCCTGCCATACCGCGAGAACAGGAGCCGGTTGGGCTCCTCCTGCTCCCAGCCGAGCGAGCCCCGCTCGCCGAAGATGCGCAGGCGCAGGGCGTTCTCGTTGCCAGGGGCCACCTGGCTCGCCCACAGCATGCCGCGCGCGCCCCCGCGGAATCGGAGCAGCACCTGCACGTTGTCATCCACCCGGCGTCCGGGGACGAAGGTGGTAAGTTCTGCGCACACCTGCTGGGTGATGAGCCCAGTGACGAACTCGGCGAGGTTGAAGGCGTGTGTGCCGATATCCCCGATGCAGCCCCCCGCCCCGGCCTCGGCCGGGTTCGTCCGCCACGCCGCCTGCTTCTGGCCCGTCTCCTCCAGGCGGGTCGTGAGCCAGTCCTGGGCATACTCGACCTGCACGACGCGGACCTGGCCTATCTCGCCCGCCGCCACCATCTCCCGGGCCTGCCGCACGAGCGGGTAGCCTGTGTAGTTGTAGCAGACGCAGAAGGCGAGTCTGGTCCGGCCCACCAGCTCCACCAGGTCGAGCGCCTCCTCCAGCGTGGTCGTCATCGGCTTCTCACAGATCGCGCGGACGCCAGCTTCCAGGAAGGCCTTTGCCACCCGGTGATGGAAGCGGTTCGGCGTGACGACCGAGACCACGTCGATGCCGTCCTTGCGCTTCGACTCCGCGGCCGCCATCTCGGCGAAGTCCGTGTAGGTCCGCTCTTCGGCGACCCCCAGCTCCCGCCCCGAGGCACGGGCTCGTCCAGCCTCGGCGGAGAAGGCTCCGGCGACGAGCCGGTACCGATCGTCCATGCGGGCAGCGATCCGGTGGACGGCGCCGATGAAAGCGCCCTGCCCGCCGCCCACCATACCAAGCCGGAGCTGGCTGGAACGCCCCCCGCCTCGACTCCCCGTATCCGCCATGGCCGCCGCTCTCACCCCAGCCCCAGGATCCGCCGGTTCGCCCCCTCGTCGGTGCCACCCGCGGCGAAGTCGTCAAACGCACGGTCGGTCACCCGGATGATGTGGTCGCGAATGAATGCCGCGCCTTCCCGCGCTCCGTCCTCTGGGTGCTTCAGGCAGCACTCCCACTCCAGCACGGCCCAGCCGTCGAAGTCGTACTCCGCCAGTTTTGAGAAGATGGCCGCGAAGTCGATCTGGCCGTCGCCGAGGGACCGGAACCGACCCGCGCGCTTCAGCCAGGGCTGGTATCCGCCGTACACGCCCTGCCGCCCCGTCGGATTGAACTCTGCATCCTTGACGTGGAACATTTTAATCCGCTCGTGGTAGAGGTCGATGAAGCTGAGGTAGTCGAGCTGCTGCAACATAAAGTGACTCGGATCGTACAGGATCTTGCAGCGATGGTGCCCGCCGAGCCAATCAAGGAACATGTCGAACGTTTCCCCATCGTGCAGGTCCTCGCCCGGGTGAAGCTCAAAGCAAACGTCCACGCCGGCCTCGTCGCAGACGTCCAGGATCGGCCGCCACCGGCGGGCCATCTCGGAGAAGGCGGTCTCGATGAGCCCAGGCGGCCGCTGTGGCCACGGGTACAGGTAGGGCCAGGCCAAGGCGCCGGAAAAGGTGGCCTGCCTCGAGAGGCCAAGGCGCCTCGACGCGTGCGCAGCCAGCCGGAGCTGCTCCGCGGCCCACTCCCCGCGACGCGCCGGGTTCCCCCGCACCTCGGGCGCCGCGAAGCCCTCAAAGAGCTGACCGTAGGCCGGGTGAACGGCGACGAGCTGTCCCTGTAGGTGTGTGGACAGCTCGGTCAGGACGAGGCCCGCCTCGGCCAACGTGCCCTTGATCTCATCGCAGTACGCATTGCTCTCCGCAGCCTTCCGGAGGTCGAAGAGCCGGGTGTCCCAGCTCGGAACCTGGACCCCCTTGAAGCCAAGGTCGGCCGCCCACCTCGCGATGGTGGGAAGGCTGTTGAACGGGGGCGCATCGCCGGCGAACTGCGCCAGGAACACGGCCGGTCCGAGCAGAGTTCTCATTGCGCTCACCCTCCGTCACGCTGTCGCTTTCGGCGCACCTCGTGACGAC
>JACQRS010000253.1 GCA_016206385.1 Candidatus Rokuibacteriota bacterium
GCGTTCGCCTACTCGCAGGCGTGGTATCACACCCGGACAGCCATGCTGGTGGAGGTCGTCTCTGACGGCGGCCTCGCCGGCTTCGGCGAGGCCTACGGGCCGGCGGCAGCGAGCCGGGCCATCGTCGAAGAACTCTACCGGCCCCTTCTGCTCGGCCGGGATCCGCTGGACATTCAGGTCCTCTGGGAAGAGCTGTACAACGCCTTCCGCGACTACGGGCGAAAAGGGATACCCATCGCCGCGCTGTCCGCCATCGACATCGCCTTGTGGGATCTCAAGGGGAAGGCGCTGGGGCTGCCGATCTACAAGCTGCTCGGCGGCCGGTTCCGGGGCGAGGTGGAGGCCTACGCGACCGGCCTCTACCGCCGTCGGGTGCCCGACCAGGCCGCGGCACTAGCGGAAGAGGCGAAGGGGTACCTGGCTGAAGGCTTCAGCGCCATGAAGCTGAAGGTCGGCTTCGGGGTCGAGGAGGATCTCCGGAATGTGCGCGCCGTGCGAGAGGCGATCGGCGCAGGGCCACGCCTGATGGTGGATGCCAATCACGCGTACGACGCGGTCCAGGCCATCCGGCTCGGCCGGGACATCGAGCCGTACGACATTTACTGGTTCGAAGAGCCCGTGGTGCCGGAGGACCTCGACGGCTACCTCCAGGTGAAGCAGGCGTTGAGGATCCCGATCGCCGGGGGCGAGGCCGAGTACACGCGCTACGGGTTCAAGGAGCTGATCGCCAGGCGGGCGGTGGACATCGTCCAGCCGGATCTCTGCGCGTGTGGCGGGTTCAGCGAGGCGCTGAAAATCTCGGCGCTGGCCTCGACCTGGGGGATCACCTATTACCCCCATGTCTGGGGATCGGCGGTGGGTCTCTACGCCAGCCTGCAGCTGGCAGCGGCGCTGCCGCCGAACCCGCTGGCCCTTTCACCCGCCGGACTTCTCTTCGAGCTTGACCGGACGCCCAACCCCTTCCGGGAGAGGCTCGCCGCGACGCCGCTTGCGAGAAAGGGACCCCTGATCGACATCCCGCAAGGGCCCGGCCTGGGGCTGGAGATCGATCGGGACTTCCTGGCGCGGTCGGCAGCGTGACGCTGAAGGCGAGCTGCGGATGCGGCCCTGCCGGGCAGCGGTCGCGCGGGCTTCCGGCGGGAACCTCGTCGGAGGGGGGCTACTCCACGGGGGTTTCGAACTGGGCCCTGAGGCGCTCCAGATCCTCCGGGTCCAGCTGCATTCCAAGGGACAGCCCCATCTCCCCCAGGATCGTCTTGATCTCGTTCAGCGATTTCTTGCCGAAGTTCTTGGTCTTCAACAGCTCGGCCTCGGTCTTCTGCACCAGGTCGGCGATCGTGCGGATGCTGGCGGTTTTCAGGCAGTTGGAGGCCCGCACCGACAGCTCGAGCTCGTCCACGCTCCGGAACAGGTTCTCGTTGAACTCGAACCGCGGCGCGACGACAGGGGCCGCTTCCTCCTCGGCCGGCACCCCCTGGGGGAAGTTGGTGAGGAGCTCGAAGTGCTCTTCCAGGATTCGCGCCGCCTCGCCTACCGCGATGTCCGGGCTCACGCTCCCGTTGGTCCAGACCTCGAGGACCAGCCGCTCCTGATCCCCGTCGCTCCCCCGGATGGGCTCGACGTGGAAGTTGACCTGCTGGACCGGGGAGAAGTTGGCGTCCATCAGGATGGCGTTGATCGGGAGGGCCTCTGGCTCCCGCTTCTCCGCCGACACGTAGCCCCGCCCCCGCTCGACGCAGACCTGCATGTCGAGAACCCCGTCCTTGTCCAGGGTGGCCAGCGGTTGCTCCGGAGTGAGGACCTCCACGTCGGCGTCCGGCTCAAAGTCAGCAGCCTTGACGAGCTTCGGCCCCTGGGCTTTGAGGCGCAGGATCTTGGGGCGGTTCAGATGGAGGACAAACACCACCTTCCGGAGGCTCTGGATGATGTCCAGCGTGTCCTCCGTCACCCCCGGCAGGTAGGAGAAGTCGTGGAGGATCCCCTCGATCTTGACCCAGATGGGCGCGGCGCCATGGATCGAGGAAAGCAGGGCCCGCCGATAGGCGTTGCCAACGGTCAGCGCGAAGCCGGTCTCAAAGGGCTCGAGGACGATCTTTCCGTAAGTCCGGTCCTGGGTCTGCCACTCGTGTCGGGTGGGGAGCTGAAGATCCAGCATAGTGCCTCCCGGCGGTGTGATGTCGCGGCCCAGTATACCAGATTTGGCCTTTCGAAATGGAATGTTGACTCCGAATGAGGACTCTCATAATATAGATGAAATTGCCTTGGAAACGAATCAAATTGGTCAAATGAGGCCCAATTCAGCCTTGGCCGGCTGGTTTTTTACCCGAATCTTGCCGGTTCTTATTCTTCTGGCCGGGGTGGGGTTCGTCTCCGTCCATGCCTGGTGGCTCCTGATTCCGACCCCAGCCATCCAGTCCGGCGCCAAGGTGGTTGAGATCGGACCGCAGCAGGGAGTCGTGGGCATCGCCAGTCGCCTCCAGGCGGAGAACGTGATCCGGAGCCAGCTCGGCTTTCTGACCCTGGCAACGCTGAGGGGAACCGCTGGCTCGCTGAAGGCCGGGGAATACGAGATCCCCAAGGATGCCAACACCGTCCAGATCCTCAGGTTCCTGGAGGAGGGCAGGGTGCGGCAGCACCCCATCCTCTTTCCCGAAGGCGGCAGCGTGCGGGAGCTGGCCCGTGCCTTGGAGGCCGACGGCCTCGCCCGCGCCGAGGACGTGCTTCGGGTGAGCCAGGACCCGCTCTTCGTCCGGCGGCTCGGGATCGAGGCGCCGAGCCTTGAGGGCTACCTCTTTCCCGATACCTACCACTTCTTGAAGGGCCTCACGGTGGAGGAGATGCTGGCGCGCATGGCGCATCGCCTCAGAGCGAAGGTGACCGACGACCTCCTGGCTCAGGCTGAGGCGCGCGGCCTCACCCTTCACCAGCTTCTGACCCTGGCGTCGATCATCGAGCGGGAAGCGGTGGTCCCCGACGAAATGCCGTTGATCTCGGCCGTCTTCTGGAACCGCTTACAGCGGGACATGCCGCTTCAGGCTGATCCCACGGTTCAGTATGCGCTGGGAAAGGGGCGCCAGCCCCCCACCCGAGATGATCTTCAGGTGGATTCGCCGTTCAACACCTACCGCGTCCGCGGGCTCCCGCCGGGCCCCATCGCGAGCCCGGGAAAGGCCGCCATCCGGGCCGCCCTGAATCCCGCCAAGGTCCCGTACCTCTACTTCGTCTCCATGGATGACCGGCGCCACTTTTTCTCCTCCACCCTCCAGGAGCACAACTCCGCCGTAGCCCGCTACCGCCTGGCCCGGGCCAAATGACCACCGCCGGGGGGCACCCCCCGGGCGTCCTCTTGGAACTGCTCCCCCCGGTTTCCTCCCGCTCGCCCAGGTCACGGTCCCGCTGCTCCCCCCAACCTTGTCAGCAATCGAGCGCGGTGTTATAAACGGACGCAGCGTGAAATCAGGAGCAATTTCGAGGACGTAAGGTGGCCGAACCCACACGAGAGCGCAAGCCCTGGAGCGGTCGCTTCACCGGGGGCCCATCCCCCGCCGCCGAAGGCTTCACGGCCTCCCTGGGCTTCGACCGCCGCCTCTGGCCATACGATCTGGAGGGGAGCCGGGCCTGGGCCCGTGCGCTCCGGGGCGCCGGGCTTTTGACGGAGGCCGAGCTCACCCTCCTCCTGACCGGTCTGGACGAGGTGGGACAGGAGCTGGCAGCGGGGAGTTTTCCGTTCAGGCCCGAGCTGGAAGATATCCACATGAACATCGAGCGGCGGCTTCAGGAGAAGGTGGGGGCCGTGGCGGGCAAGCTCCACACCGGGCGTTCTCGAAACGACCAGATCGCCTTGGACGAGCGCCTCTACCTGCGAGAGGTGATCCGCCGACTGGACACGAGCCTCAGGGAAACCCAGTCGGCGCTCATCGCCCGAGCCGAGGAGCATCTGGGTGCCCCGATGCCCGGATACACCCACCTCCAGCGGGCTCAGCCGATCCTCCTCTCGCACCACCTCCTGGCGTACGTCTTCATGCTCCAGCGGGATCGTGAGCGCCTCCGCGACTGCTTCGCGCGGGTGAATGTGCTGCCCCTGGGCGCCGGCGCCCTGGCCGGCACGGCCTTCGCCATCGACCGGGAGGCGCTGACCCGGGAGCTGGGGTTTTTCGCTCCGGCGCCGAACAGCGTGGATGCCGTGAGTGACCGCGATTTTCTCGTCGAGTTCCTGGCCGCGGCGGCGATCCTGGGCATGCACCTGTCGCGGCTGGCCAGCGATCTGATCCTCTGGGCCACCGCCGAGTTCGGGTTCGTCGAATTCCCGGAGGCCTTCGCCACGGGCTCCTCCATCATGCCGCAGAAGAAGAACCCGGATGTGGCCGAGCTGATTCGGGGAAAGACCGGCCGGCTCTACGGCAACCTCACCGCGGTGCTCACGGCCATGAAGGGGCTCCCCCTGGCGTATAACTCCGACATGCAGGAGGACAAGGAGCCCCTCTTCGACAGCGCGGACACTCTGGAGGCCATCCTGACCGTGCTGCCCCCGCTGCTGCGGTCGCTCACCTTCAACCTGGAGCGGATGCGGGAGGCGGCGGGCGCCCACTTTGCCACCGCCACCGATCTCGCCGACTACCTGGTGCACAAGGGCGTTCCGTTCCGTGAAGCCCACGAGGTGGCTGGCAGAGTGGTGAAGCACTGTGTAACCGCTGACAAGTCGCTGGCGGCGTGCTCGCTCCCGGAACTGAAGCGGTTCTCCGCGCTGTTCGAGGCCGACGTCTTCAAGGCGATCACCGTGGAGGCCTCGCTCCGGGCGCGGGCGGTCACGGGGGGGACCGCCCCCGAGGCGGTCGGTCAAGCGTTGGCTCAGGCCAAGGCCCTCGTGGCCGAGGGGCGGGGATGATCGGCCCGAGCGGGTCCTGTCGCCGTGATTACCCCCACCGTGCTCGCACCCCCGCCCGGTGTGGGGTCCCCCGCTCCGCGCGGTGGGGGGCCCCCATCACTGCGCCACCCGCTCGGGCCGATCAGGTTCAGGCTCGCGTTATTTGCGGACTAATGGTGCTCCTGGCTCTGGTTGGTTTGGGCGCAGTCGGCTGCGGCAAGAAGGGCCCGCCCGTGGCTCCCGAGCGACGGGTGCCGGCCACGGTCTCCGGGTTCACGGCGACGGTGGAAGGGCGTGCGATCATGCTCAGCTGGACGAACCCGACGACGCGCGCCGATGGGACCCGGATGAAGGATCTCACGGCGCTCCGGGTGTACCGGCGCGAGGAGCCGGGGGACGGAGAGCCCAAGCCCGCCATGCTTTCGTGGGGCAGGGTGGTAGGCTACGACGAGGTGGCGGCCATCAGGCTGGCCGAGCCGGCGCCGGCCAAGGTAGAGGGGAGCCGGCTCACGTGGGGCGACCGGTCGAACCTCTCCCTGGGCCGCCGCTATGTGTATGTCGTCACCGCGATCGATGCCAGCGGCCGATCCAGCATGCCTTCGGAGCGCCTGACCGTTACCTTTCTGGCTGCGCCCGCGCCGCCGCTGGCCCTGTCTGCTACCGCCGGTGAAAGCGAGGTGAGGCTCGAGTGGACGAGGCCCGCCACCCTCGTCGACGGAAGCCCCCTGAGGGGAACCCTCGCCTATCGGGTGCTGCGCTCGACCGGCCCTGACGCCGAGCCCACTCCCGTCGCCCGCACCCCCATCACGGCCACCACCTTTACCGACAGAGGGCTTCAGAAC
>JACQRS010000254.1 GCA_016206385.1 Candidatus Rokuibacteriota bacterium
GCCTGCTCCTGGCGCGGCGCTGCCGCTGGGTGTACGGGATCGAGGTGGTGCGCGCGGCGGTGGACGACGCGGTGCGGAACGCCAAGAGCAACGGGATCGCTAACTGCACCTTTCTGCCCGGCGAAGTCCGCTACGTGCTCCCGCAGCTGATCAGCCAGGGGGTCAAGGCGGAGGTGGTGGTCGCGGACCCGCCGCGCGCCGGCTTCCACCCCCGGGCGCTCCGGGCGCTCGCGACCTTCGCACCCGCGCGCATCGTCTACATCTCCTGCAACCCCTCGACGATGGCGCGCGACCTCGGCGAGCTCCGTCGGGGTGGCTACCGGATCGACTGGGTCCAGCCCATCGACATGTTTCCGCATACGCCGCACATCGAAGCGGTTGCGCGGCTCGAGCGTGAAGCGGGCGCGGGCTGACGCGCGGCTATCCCTCACTCACCCGGAAGACCTGATCGTGCAGGCGGACGCGCTCCGGGACCTTCAGCGCCACCTCGCTCCCGCGCTCGGCGAGCTCCACGGGGCGATGCTCCACCTGTATCGACTCCACCGCCTGGGTGAAGTCCGTGGTGTGCCCGTGGATCCGGATCCTGTCGCCCACACGCAGCTCTCCGTCGGTCAGGCGGATCGCCGCGACCCCGATCTTGGCGTAGTAGCCGGTGACGGTGCCGACTTTCTCTTCAGTCGCCATGGCGAGCCCCTCCTGGGAGGACTGTCGATGAACGGCCGTGGCGCCCCCAGTATACGATCGGGCCGGCGCCGGGGCCAGAGGCACGGATGAAGGTTTACCTGATCCGGCGCCTGCTCCAATCGATCCTCGTCCTCTTCGGCGTCTCCCTCGTGGTCTTCCTGATCCTCCACCTCACCGGGGATCCGACGCTTCTCCTGCTGCCTCCCGATGCCACGGCGGAGGAGATCCATCGGTTTCGCGAGGCCATGGGGTTCAACGATCCCGTGCTGGTTCAGTACCTCCGTTTCTTCCGGGGCGCGGTGCAGGGGAATTTCGGGGACTCTCTGCGCCACGGCGAGCCCGCCTTCGCCCTGGTGGTGGAGCGGCTGCCGGCCACGCTGGAGCTGACCGCCGCGGCGCTCCTGGTGGCCCTCTGCCTCGCGCTTCCCGCCGGCATCATCTCCGCTGTCAGGCGAAATACCCCGCTGGATTACGTGACCACCGTCATCGCCCTCCTCGGCCAGGCCATGCCGACCTTCTGGCTCGGCATCATGCTGATCCTGATCTTCTCGGTGCAGTTCAGCCTCCTGCCCTCGTCGGGGCGCGGTGACCTGGAGCACCTGGTGCTGCCGGCCTTCACCCTCGGCCTCTTCACCACCGCTCGGATCACCCGGCTGACGCGCTCGGGGATGCTGGAGGTGCTGGGGCAGGACTACATCCGGACAGCCCGCGCCAAGGGGGTCAGCGAACGCCCCGTGATCTGGAAGCACGCGCTGAAGAACGCCTCCATTCCCATTGTCACCATCGTCGGGATCGAGCTGGGGACCCTCCTCGGCGGCGCCGTCATCACCGAGACGATCTTCGCCTGGCCCGGGGTGGGCCGGCTCTCCGTGCAGGCCATCTTCAACCGCGACTACCCGGTGGTCCAGGCCGCGGTCTTTGTCCTGGCCTCCACCTTTGTCGTCGTCAACCTGATCGTGGACATCGCCTACACATACCTGGATCCCCGGATTCGACTGAGGTGATCTGACATGGATCACCAGGAAGCGGCCGAGTCCCTGGTCCTGGTGCGCCCCCGCCGGGAAGCCGAGCGGGAGTGGCTTTCCTTCCTCACACGGCTGGCGCGGCGTCGCACGGCGCTGTTCGGCCTGGTCGTGGTGGTCGTGGTCATGCTCGTCGCCCTGTTCGCTCCCTGGTTCTCCCCCTTTGACCCCCTGGAGCAGGAGATCACGCAGCGGCTCAGGGCCCCGGGCTGGCAGGACGCCTCCGGCCGCGTTCACGTGCTGGGGACCGACCACCTGGGGCGCGACATCCTGGCCCGGATCATCCACGGGTCGCGGATCGCCCTGGTCGTCGGGTTCGCCGCGGTGGCGATCTCAGGGGTGCTCGGGATGGCGATCGGCCTCGTCTCCGGCTACTTCGGCGGCCGGATCGACGACCTGTTCATGCGGCTCGCCGACATCCAGCTCGCCTTCCCCTTCATCCTGCTGGCCATCGCCGTGATCGGTGTGCTCGGGCCGAGCCTCCAGAACATTATCATCGTCATCGGCGTATCGTCCTGGGTGGTGTACGCGCGGGTGGTGCGGGGCGAGGTGCTGTCGCTGAGGGAGCGCGAGTTCGTCCAGGCGGCCGTCGCCCTGGGGAGTCAGGACTGGCGGGTTCTCCTGCGCCACGTGCTCCCCAGCGCGTTCACCCCGTGGCTGGTGGTGGCCACGCTGGACATGGCCCGAGTGATCGTGGTGGAGTCCGCGCTGTCGTTCCTGGGGCTCGGGGTCCAGCCGCCGACCCCCACCTGGGGCGGCATGCTGGCCGACGGGCGGGTGTACCTCTCCACGGCGTGGTGGCTCGCTACATTTCCGGGCCTCGCGATCCTGGTGACCGTGCTCGGGATCAACTTGCTTGGCGATGGGCTCCGGGATACCTTAGACCCGCGTTTGAAGCTCTAAACGGAGGAAAGGAGGCTTCCCTATGAGGCGCCTCACGGCCCTGCTGCTCGGACTGCTCCTCGTGGGATGGGCCGGCGGAGTCGGCGCCGCCCCCCAGGGGCAGGTGATCATCGCCCAGGGAGTGGATCCCACCACGCTGGACCCCCATCTGCACCTCGAGACCCCCGCGTTGAACGTGCTCTTGCAGATCTACGACACGCTCCTGTTCCGGGACCCGGACCTCAAGCTGATCCCGTGGCTGGCCGAGTCCTGGCGCGTGGTGAACCCCACCACCTGGGAGTTCAAGCTCCGCAAGGGGACGAAGTTCCACAACGGGGAGGACGTCGATGCCGAGGCGGTGAAGTACAGCCTGGAGCGGATCATCGACCCGAACACGAA
>JACQRS010000260.1 GCA_016206385.1 Candidatus Rokuibacteriota bacterium
CGGCGTAGTCGTGGACCTTGCCGCAGATCACGCCCTGGGTAAAGGGGTGGTCCGGGTTCCCTGACACCTCGGTGATCCGTCCTCCCTCGAGAGTCACCGCGAGGCTGCAGGCGGAGGGGCAGTCGTGGGGACAGACAGACAGGACGCGGTCAGCCATGGCGGCTCCAGCCTAGCACAGCAGCATTATGAGTTCATCCCGGCGCGGCACCTGCGATATAGTATCTGTCGGTGACGCTCGCGCCGTTCAAACCGTTCCGCGAGAACCCGGAGGCGCGCCGCCTGGCGCTCCTCTTCGGCGTCGTGTACTTCGCCCAGGGGATGTGGTACCTGCCGAACCTCTCCATCACCTTCTTCTTGAAGGAGACCCTCCGCCTCAGCGCCGCCCAGACGGCCCAGTTCTTCTCGATCACGGTCCTCCCCTGGCTGATCAAGCCGGTCTACGGCCTCATCTCTGACTTCATCCCGCTCTTCGGGCGCCGGCGGAAGAGCTACTTCCTGCTGACCTCCGGCCTGGCAGCGACCATGGGCTTCACCCTCAGCATGATCTCCGGATACACCTACTGGGGCGTCGCCGTCTTCTTCACGCTCATGGGGCTCGGCCTGGCCTTCACGGACGTGCTCACCGACGCCATGATGGTGGAGAACGGTCAGCGGCTCGGGCTCACCGGGCCGTTCCAGTCGGTCCAGTGGGCCGCCATCTCATTCGCCTCGATGCTGGTGGGGGTTGGCGGCGGCTGGCTCGCCGAGCACAAGCCCCTGAACGTGGCCTTCAGCATCTCGATGCTCTTCCCCCTGATCTCCTTCTGCATGGCGGTCTGGGTCATCCGCGAGCCGCGCGTCGCGGCGGGCGACCGGCACTTCCGGGAGACCTGGCTGGCCATCCGGAGCGCGCTCCGATCGCGCCAGCTCTGGATCGTGGCCGGGTTCATCTTCTTCTACACCTTCAGCCCTTCGTTCGGCCCGGCGCTGGTCTACTACTCCACCGACGTGCTCCACTTCTCCAGGCTCTTCCTCGGCAGCCTCGACTCGCTCCAGTACGCCTCGGGGATCGTGGGGGCTGCCCTCTACTTCACCCTCTCCAAGTCCGTCCCGTTCAGCCGGCTGATCCACTTCTCGATCGCCACGGGGGTGATCGGCACGCTGGCCTACCTGGGCTACGTGGGCCAGACGTCGGCCGTGGTGATCGCAGTCGTCTTCGGCGGCGTCGGGATGATCATCCTGCTCACGTTCCTGGACCTGGCGGCCAAGGCGTGTCCGAAGCAGGCCGAGGGAACCTTCTTCGCGCTCCTGATGTCGGTGTACAACGGGGGCGTGCAGGTGTCTCAGATCGCGGGCGGGTGGCTGTACGACCAGGTCGGCTTCACCCGGCTCATCCTCATCGGCGCGGCCTTCACCGCCGCCTGCTGGCTCCTCGTCCCGCTCCTCAATCCGCGGCAGTACGACCGCTCGCGACAGGCGGCGGAGGCCGTGCCGGCGGGCCGCTGAGGGCGGGCCACGCTGCGATGTCAGGGGGAGTCGGCCAGCCTGCGCACGGCGCCGATGATGCCGTGTGCGGCCCGGGCAAACTCCCGGCCGTTGACCTTGTCCGGAAGATCGCGCGCCGTGTGATACTCGGGATAGCGGTACGGGGCCGTGTCGGTCAGCATCAGGGCCGGGTAGCCCTCTTTCCAGAACGCCCAGTGGTCCGACCAGTCCACGCCCGGGATCCAGGAAAACGTCGCAGTCCCCTCCACCGGGAAGTCGCTCGCCGCCATGAAGTGGCGCATGAAGTCGATCACCAAGTGTCGTGAAGAGAGATTCCCGACCACGCCCAGGAAGTTCCCCGTGGCAGGATAGAAGGCGCCGAACGGGAACGGATACCGTTGGCTTCCGGGCGCGTTGGTGTAGTAGCCAATGGTTTCCAGGGAGATCATGACCGCGATGTTCTCGTCCCGCCTCCGCGCGTTCCGGGCGTGGACGCGGCTGCCCATGGCCTCGCTGCGGAAATAGGGGGGCTCCTCGTTGACGAAGGCCACGAGCCTGACGGTCCTCGCCGGGACCGTCTGCGTCAGCACCCGCGCCAGCTCCAGGAGCACCGCGATGCCCGTGGCGTTGTCGTTGGCGCCCGGGGTCCCGATGAGGGAGTCGTAGTGGGCGCCGACCAACACGATCTCCCCCGCCCGGCTCGACCCTCTGAG
>JACQRS010000261.1 GCA_016206385.1 Candidatus Rokuibacteriota bacterium
ATCCTGGTGTTGCTGCTCGTTTGCTACGGTTGGAGCATCGTCGATGCGTATCGGGGCGCCGCGAGACGGGCGGGGGAGTGAGTCCCACACGTACTCCGCCGCGGGATGAGTCCTATGCCCGGCATCGGTCTTCTGGTGGGGACGGCTGACGGACTCTACGAGCTCGGGTCGCGTGAGCAGGACTGCCTGAGTGGGTACCGAGTCACCGCTCTTGCGGGAGAGGGGAGTCGGCCTACCCTGGATCAGACCGATCTAAGAGCGTTCTCAAATTTGCAATGAACAGATAGATGAGTCAGATACGGAAACGGCTTTCGGAGAGATCATTCGGTACAAGAGACTGTTATGAGACGGGCAGTTGGTATCGGTGAGTGCAGGCTCCTGATTAGAACCGACGAAAGGGTTGGCGAGAAGGTACTCTGTCCGGGTTGTCGTCGCGCTTCGCCTCTCCCATTGGGAGGGTGGGGAACGAATAACGAACCGGTTTAGCGCTGCGTGCAGACCGCAATAACGTTCACGCCGAACTCTTTGTGGGTAAAGTTGAAAGTGGCGCGGAATTAGTTTACCTGGGTATTTTTCGAGGGCCGCTGTCTTGTAACATGCTAATTTCGGTGTGACGATGCGCACGGGAGCCTGTCGGCAACATAAAGCTGATGGCCCAGGACCACGGACAGCGGCCGTACGCGCCATCACCGCGCTTTTCCTTGTCACGGTATGGGCACTGGGAATGACCACTGTGACGGTGGCGAGGGCAGACCCGGAGACCGACAGCCTGACCGGTCAGCTCCTGGTTGCCACGCCTCAAATCCGCGATCCACGCTTCGCGCACGCTGTCATCTACATGATCCGGCATGACACGACGGGCGCGCTGGGGCTGGTGCTGAATCGACCCATCGGGGACGCTGCGCTGGCCGGGCTGCTGGAGCGCTTCGGTCTTCAAAGCGAGGGGGTCGGCGGCACCATCCGAGTGCACTATGGCGGTCCAGTTGGAAGGGCACAGGGCTTCGTGCTCCACACCGCCGAGTACGCGGGGAAGGGCACCGTGAAGATCACCGATGCGATGGCATTCACAACTGAGCCGGAGATCCTGCGCGACATCGCCACCGGTACTGGCCCCCGCCGGAGCTTTTTCGCCCTCGGCTATGCGGGCTGGGCACCCGGTCAGCTTGAGGCCGAGATCCGCGCAGGGGGTTGGGTCGGTGTGCCGGCCGACGAGGCGCTGGTGTTCGATGAGGACTATAAAGAGAAGTGGCACCGGGCGATGACGCGGCGGATCCTTGACCTCTGAAGATGCTCGCTCCAAAGGGGACGTCGTGCTTGCTCAGACAGTGAGCCGAATGACAGCTGAGCGGGCTGTCCTGCCCGGGGTCGGCAGCGTGGCGTGGAGGATCCACAGGGAGATCGTGATCCTCCTCGCCTGGGGGCGAGCCATCCTGCTCCAGTTCGCCCACCCGCTGGTGGCGCGCGGGGTGGCGGACCACAGCCCCTTCCGGACCGAGCGCTGGGGGCGATTTCACCGGCTCTATCGGACGCTTGACGCGATGCTCAGGCTCACGTTCGGCACGGCGGAGGAGGCCGAGCGGGTCGCCCGGCGCATCAACGGAATCCACGACCGGATTCACGGTCGCCTCGGCGAGGCCGCGGCTGGCCTCCCTGAAGGGACCCCCTATTCGGCCCATGATCCCGCGCTGCTCAAGTGGGTGCACGCGACGCTGCTGGAGTCGCACCTGCTCGTCTATGAGCTCTACGTCGGCGCCTTGACGCCGGAGGAAAAGGACCGCTACTGCGCCGAAACAACCGGAATGGAGTCCCTCCTCGGGATGCCCGAGGGCTACCTGCCGCGAAGCCTGGCCGGCCTCCAGGACTATATCAGCGGGACGCTTGGCTCGGGCGAGATCGCGGTGACGGATGTGGCGCGCGAGCTGGGTCGAGATTGTGTCTCTGGGCTTGCCCCGGGTGGCTCGGCCCCTCACCTGGGTCGCGGAGCTTCCCACGATCGGCCTGCTCCCTCCCGCGATTCGGGATGCGTACGGCTTTCGGTGGGGCCCACGGCAGGAGAAGGCCCTCCACATTTCGGCGAGGGTGATCCAAAGCGCGCTGCCGTTCGTGCCGTCCGCGTTGCGCTGCTGGCCACGCGCTCGCGCCGCGTTTCGTCGGAACAACCGGTGAACTGACTCTGGAAAATCCGGCCCCCGTTGAACTAGACTACGCGCTGAGCTCTCAACGCGACCGGAGCGCGCAGCAGGGAGGAGCGTATGACGACGAAGAATTTCCCGATTTTTGACTGCGACAGCCATGTGGTGGAGCCTCCCGAGATCTGGGAGGAGTACGTGCCGAGCAGGATCCGGGGGTGGGTCAAGACCCAGTTTCATTTCCACACCGACACGGACCTCCTCTGCATCAACGGCCGGGTTGTCCCCGCCGCTCGCGAGCGGTCCAACGCGGCCGAAGTGGGCTGGCCGGGGTGGGACAAGAAGGTGATCGGGTCGCTCACGCCGGGGACGGAGGAGTGGAAGGCAAAGCTGGGACGGGTGGCCGGATGCCGGGATCCCCGGGCCCGGCTCCGGGACATGGACGCCCTCGGCACCGATCAGGTGATGCTCTTTCCGACGTGGTTCGTCCGCCTCGCCTTGGTGCGGGACCCCGAAGCCGCCCGCATCCTCACCCGTGCCTACAACGACTGGGTGTACGACTACTGCGCCGCGGACCGGCGACGGCTCTTTCCCTGCGCCGTCCTGCCGATTCAGAGCGTCGAGCATTCCGTCGAGGAGCTGCGACGGGTCGCAAAGCTCGGCTTCAAGGCGGCGGCGGTGAGGCCGTGCTTCTGGAACGGCCGCTATCCCACGCTCCCGGAGTTCGATCCGCTATGGCGGGAGTTCGAGGAGCTCGGAATCGTCCTCGCGATGCATACGTTCCCGTCGCGGGAGGCGCTCACGCCGGACTGGGTGGAGCGGATCGCCAGAACGCGGGCCTCGGGCCAGGGGCTGCTCTTCACGGACGAGAGCGTCGTGTACTCCCCGGGCCAGTTCGTGAGCAACATCTGCTTTGCCATGGACCCCCAGATCGACAGCTCCGAATCGCTCGGGTTCATCTTCGAGGCGATGACGTGGCTGACCACGGTCCTGATGACCGGGTGGCTGGAGAAGTTCCCGAAGCTCAGAGCTGCCGTGCTGGAGTCAAACGCCACGTGGCTCCCGCTGGTTCTGGCCCGGAGCCGGAATTTCCTGGACCTCTACGCGTTCCAGCGCGGGCGCGCGATCAAGGACCCCGTCGAGACCTTCTACGAGCGCTGCTTCATCGCGTTCGAGTCGGACGAGGAGCCCGTCTACCGCATGTGGGATGTCTATGAGAACGTCGGGATCTGGTCCTCCGACTACCCGCACCACGACGCCGAGGACGCGTGGGAGGCCCTGGAGCTGATGGAGCGCCACAAGGTGCCGTCGGACGTCCAGGCGAAGCTCCTCGGGGAGAACGCGCGGCGGCTCTACGGGATCGACCCCCTGCTCGTGGTCAACGAGCGATTCGAGGCACACGAGCCGGCGAAGCTTCCGTGGTAGGATACGCGCGGCTCGGGAGGAGAGGGCTATGGGAGAGCTGAGCCTCGTCTGCCTGACCGCGCACACGCCCCGTTACTGCACCTACGAAGCCGCCTTTGCCGGCAAGCTGGCGCATCCCGACTTCCGCCCGGTGCGCGACGGGCTCGTCGAGCAGGGCCGGTACCTGGCTGCTGCCACGCCGGACGTGATCGTCATCAACTCCTGCCATCTGGTCTCGACCTTCCCCACCGTCGTGGACGGGACGCCGCGCCATCAGGGTGTCCTCACGGCCCAGGAGGCACCCGATCTGATCCGCGGGGTCGCCTACGATTTCCCGGGCGACTATGAGCTGGCCTCGGCGCTCATCGAGTGCGGGAAGGCGGCCGGGCACCAGTGCGTCCTGGCCGCGGATATCCACTATCCCCTGGACTACGGCACCGTGATGCCGCTCGTCTGCTCCCTCGATCGGACGCAGACGATCCCCGTGGTCCCGGTGTCGGTGACCCTGGCGAACGACCTGGAGGAGTGCTACCGGTGGGGCCAGCACATCGCGCGGGCGGCGCGGGACCTCGGTCGCCGCGCGGCGTTCGTGGCCAGCGGGAGCCTGTCCCACAAGCTCGTTCAGGGCCCGGAGAAGTGGCCGAGCCCCGAGGACCAGGAGCTGGACCATCGCTTCGCCCGGATGCTCGCCGACGGCGAGTACGAGAAGCTCTGGGCGTGGCTGCCGGAGTTCGTCGAAGCGGTGGAGGCCGAGATGGGGGGCCGGCCCTGGCGATGATGCTGGGGGCCATTCTGGAGGGTGGACGCCGGTTCACGGTGATCGTCCACGCCTACGGTCCCTCGTCGGGCAGCGGTAACTGTGCCATCTCGCTGGCCGCCCCGGCGGATTAGCGGGCGAAAGGAGACGCGCCATGGGGAGCACCAAATTTTTCATCGACGATCCGATGGGACGGAACATGATCCAGGTGATGTCCGTGGCGCCGCTGGAGGCGATCCTCGTCCGCACCACCGACATCACGGGAGAGATCGTGGTGGATCCGGACAACATCCTCCACAACCCGTCGCTCAGCCTGACCGTGCCCGTGGATTCCCTCGACACCGGTGTGCCCTTGATGAACGAGGTGATGCGGAGCGACCGGTGGCTGGACGCCGCCAAGTATCCGAAGCTCGTGTTCAACCTGGTCCGGGTGCTGAGCCCGAGCGTTCCCACGGCGCTCAAGGACGGCGTGGCGGTCCCGATTGAAGCGGAGGGGACCTTCGAGTTCCATGGCGGCAAAAAGGCGTACCCGATCCACGGCGAGATCATCTGGATGAAGGGCAACGACCACACGGCGCGTCGCCTGCCGGGTGATCTCCTGCGCCTGCACGCGCGCTTCGAGCTCAACCTGCGGGACCACGGGATCGAGACTCACCTGAGCGCCCAGACCTTGGGCAAGGTCTCCGAGACCCTTGGGGGCACCCTCGACCTGTTCGCCAGCACCCAGCGCCCACAGGTTGCCGAAAAAATGCTCCAGGAGCTGACCCGCGCCAAGAGGGAGCTGGGGCAGCGCCTGGCCGCTTCGTGACCCTGGCGAGGCGGTCGCAGAGAAGGAGCCCTCGTCGCGCGCTACTTCCGGCGGAGCGGACCCGGGAGGTCCAGGCTGTCCCGGGACGGCGGGGCGGCGAGCTTCTGCTTGATCCGGTTGACGAGCTCCTGGTACGAGCCGCGCTGGATGATCTCGTTGAACTGGGAGCGGTAGTTGCTGATGAGGCTGATGCCCTCCACGGAGATGTCGTAGACGAGCCAGCGGCCGTCGCGCTGGCGGAGGCGGTAGGCGACCGGTACTTCCTTCTGGGTGCGGGCGGTGATGACGAGGCTCTGGACCGTGGCCACGTCCCCGTCCACGGATTCGCCGACGAACCGCACCCGCTCTCCCCGATAGAGCGCGATGTTGGGCAGGTAGGTGTGCTCGAGCAGGGCGCGAAAGAGCTGGGTGAACTCCTCGCGCTCCCGCTCGCCCAGGCTGCGCCAGTGGAGGCCCAGCGTCCGCCTGGCCATTTCGGGATAGTCGAAGAGATCAACCACCGCCGCGCGCACCCGGGCCTCCCGTTCCGCCACCCTGGACTCCGGCTTGAGGGCCGGATCTTCCAGGATCCGGATCACCTCGTCCATTGCGGGGCGGAGCCGGTCCGTCGGCGCCCCGGCCCACGCCGTGACGGGGAGCAGGAGCAGAGAGCCACTGACAGCGACGACCGGCCAGCGAGCGAGGTTCATCACCACTTACTTTACACCAGCCGGGTTCGCGTGGGGAACGCTTATGGTGAGGAGGCTCCGATCGGGTCTTGAAATTTCGGGCCTGGTTGGGGTAGGCTGGCGGCAGCTAAGGAGGGCGCCATGGGACTCGGCGGCAAGGTCGCGATCATCGGGACCGGCACGATCAAGTTCGGCGAGAACTTCCACCAGAGCCTGACCGACATGGTGTACGAGGCGGTGACCCTCGCCCTGGAGGACGCCAGGGTCGAGCGCCAGCAACTCCAGGCCGCCTGGCTGGGCTGCTACGAGCCGATGCTCTACGGGTTCGAGGGGAACTCGGGGACCTTCGTCTCGGATCCCCTGAACCTCTTCCCG
>JACQRS010000313.1 GCA_016206385.1 Candidatus Rokuibacteriota bacterium
GTCCATGGTTCCGGGCCTGAAGTTCTCGAGGAGGACATCGGCCCGCCGGACGAGCTGCTTGAGGATCCGCTGGCCTTCGGGAGCCTTGAGGTTCAGGGTGAGGCTCTTCTTGCTGCGGTTGACCGACAGAAAGTAGGTTGCTTCGCCGCCGAGGAACGGAGGCCAGGTGCGCGTGTCATCCCCCTTGCCCGGCTCCTCCACCTTGATGACCTCGGCCCCCATGTCGCCCAGCATCATCGAGCAGAACGGGCCGGCCAGCACCCGTGTGAGGTCCAGGACGCGAACCCCCTTAAGTGGCGCACGCGCCCCGGGAGCGCCCGCGCGGGTCCCCACCCGGACACCGCGCTTACGGCGCTTCGGTGGTTTCATCTTTCGGCCCCCTGAACAGGCGCTTCACCACGCTCTTGGCCATGGCGGTCACCCGCTCGCCCCGGTCCCCTGCCCGGCGCCAGAACAGGCGCGCCCGGTCGGCCAGCCCGAGGTGCGAGAAGTAGAACACCTGATCCACCGCCTCCACGGCCACGCGCCGCCCCACCCGGAGCAGCTTGGTCTCGCTCCCGTGGCAGAAGATGCGGGCACCAGCGGGCAGCTCAACCAGCGCGATGTGGAGCGGGGAGCGGAACCCCTCGGGCGGCGAGTGGAGCGTGGTGAAGGAGATCACGTCACCGTACCCGTGAAGCTCGACGGGCTCCATGGCCACCGGATGATCCGGGCAGAAGCGCGCCGGCGGAGCCAGCACGCGAAGGCAACGCGGGCACCGAGAGCCCTGAATCCTGTCCATGACAACCCGCTCAGGCGGCGCGTTCCAGCAGCGTGACCCAGTTGTTCGTGGCGAGACCACCGATGGAGTGAGCCAGGCCGACGCGCGCCTCGACCTGCCGCCCGGTGGCCGAGCCCGTGAGCTGCCACACCAGCTCCGCCACCTGGGCGAGCCCCGTAGCGGCCAGCGCATGACCGCGCGCCTTGAGGCCACCCGAGGGGTTGACGGGAAGCCGCCCGTCCAGCGCGGTCTCGCCGCTCATCGTGACGGGAGCGGCTTTCCCCGACGGGACCAGGCCCAGGTCCTCCAGCGCGATCAGCTCGAAGGGGGCGAACGCATCATGCACCTCGGCGACGTCAACGCGCTCAGGTCCGAACCCGGCCATCCGATAGGCGGCCTCGGCGGCGGCCTGAGTCGCCCTGAAGCTGGTCAGATTGTCCCGGTACCGGACAGCCAGGTAGTCGGCCCCCTGGCCGATCCCCGCAATCCTGATCCCGGTGCCCTCGGCGGTGAGCACGACGGCGGCAGCCCCGTCGGAGATCGGGCAGCAGTGAAACAGCCGGAGCGGGTCCGCCACCACCCGGCTCTCCAGCACTTCCTCCAGAGTGACGCGGGATTGGAAGTGGGCGAAGGGGTTGAGCGCCCCGTGGGCGTGGTTCTTCACGGAGACCTGGGAGATCTCCCTGAGGCTCACGCCGTGCCCGGCCATCAGGGTACGGGTCACCAGGCCGGCCAGGGCGGGCATGGTGGCCCCGTAGGAGCGCTCGTGGGGATCGATGGAGCGGCTGATCAGCTCGGAGACACGGGGAGTGCTGAGGTGGGTCATCTTCTCGCCGCCGACCACGAGGACCGAGCGGCGGAGCCCGGCCGCGATGGCCGCGAAGCCGGTAAACAGGGCCGCAGCCCCAGACGAGGTCGCCGTCTCCACGCGGAGGGCGGGGACGTAGGCGAAGCCGAGGTGGGTGGCGAAGTGGGTGGCGAAGTTCCCCTCGCCGACGAACTCCTCGGGGTTCATGGCCGCGACGACGATCGCCTCCGGCGCCTCGACAGAGGCCGCCCGGAGCGCCGCGAGCGCGGCCTCGGCCATCAGATCCTGGAGCGTCTCCTCTCGCTTGCCAAAGCGGGTCATCCCCGCTCCGGCGATCCAGACATCGCTCACCGGCCAACTCCCCGGAGCGTACGCTCGGACCTATTTCACTCCGGGAGTCTTCGGGGTGTCAATCGGATTCCGATCTCTGGAGGCAGGACCGAGCGAAAGCGCCGGCCTCCGCCCTGGCAGGACGGACGGGGGCGCGGCGACGCCCAGGTCCCGGATCAGCCTGAGGAGGTAGGTTCGCTGGAGCCCCAGGGCCCGGGCCGCCTGGCTCCGGTTCCCCCTGAACTGGTGGAGGGTGGTCTCGATGAGCCGCCGCTTGAACTCTGAAACCGCACCGTGAAATCCCGGCTCCGCCACGACGAATCCTCTCGCCGGAAATCCAGCGCAACGGCCGTGCCAGAAATCGAGTCGAGCGAATTCGAGGGATTACGCCGAGCCGGCGACCGCCACTGCCCAGCACGATGGGCAGCCCGCAGCGAACGGCTGCACAAAAAAGAAGGGGGGCCGGCGGCCCCCCGAGACAGATCCGGGCTCAGCTCACTTCTTGGTGGTGGGCTGGACGCCGGGGTTGTCTTTGAAGAACTGCTTGTTGATCTCGATGAAATTCTTCCACTGCTCCGGCGTTTCGTCCTCGGCGAAGATCGCTTTCACCGGGCAGACCGGCTCGCTGGCCCCGCAGTCGATGCACTCATCGGGGTGGATGTAGAGCATCTCCGGGCCTTCAAAGATGCAGTCGACCGGGCAGACTACCACA
>JACQRS010000264.1 GCA_016206385.1 Candidatus Rokuibacteriota bacterium
CTGAGCTATGGGCGCGGTGGCGGAGAGGCCGGGATTCGAACCCGGGACAGAGGTTTTGCCCCTGTAACCGCTTAGCAGGCGGCTGCCTTCGACCGACTCGGCCACCTCTCCAAGCGATGAGTAATCCCAACTATAAAGCATTTCGGGCCCGCCGCAAAGCGTGGGTCTCACCTGACCCGCCTCAACACCGCCGGCATGACCTCGTTGCCCGCGCCCACCGCCTCACCTCTCAAGACGTCGCCCTCGCGCTTGAGCCAGAATCGAAAGGTGCGTCCGACCAGGTGGCGGTCGTCGCTCCAATCGTACCGCCCCACCAGCTCCACGGAGTTCTCGCTGATCCTGGTCACCGTCCCCGACACCTCCACCGCCGCCTTCTCGCCCCACCGCGGGTTCTGGCTCTCGAAGCGCCCGCGCTTCATCGTCCACGCGATCGTGTCGCCGGCGCGCGTGAACTCGAACCGGGAGTGCGCGCCCCACTCCCAGGCGCCGAGGAGCCAGTCACCGCGGGCATCGGCCGCCCGAGCCGGCCGGGCAAGGGCCCCTGCCGTGAGCACCAGCAGTCCGCTCACGACCGCCAGCAGCCGGGTTCTCATCTGCCTCCTCCGCGCTCGCCCGCGCCGGGTCCGTCTTCCCGCCCAACGCATCCTGGTTCCATGATACCGCGCCAGCCCTGGCAAACGGGCAAAGTGGGGTCACGGCCTGAAACGGGACCCGGGAGCAGACCGGGCGCATACGCCACGGGAACGCCTCTGATCACCCGGCGAAGGTGAAGCGCGGATCGGCGGCCGGGATGTCTACCTCGGGCAGCTTGAGCTCACGCCTGACGATGTTGGCGCCCAGGTTGATCGCGACGCACTTGTAGAACGCGATCCGGCGGGAAAGTCCCTCGCGGCCGAAGCCGCAGTCGGTCGAGAGGATGAGCCGCTCGGGCGGGATGTACTCGAGCGCTCTGCGGACGAGATTCGCCACCACCTCGGGCGGCTCCACCGCCGTCGTCGTGTGGCTCACGACCCCGATCGCGATCTTCTTGTCCGTCTTGTACTTGGCCAGGAGCCGCAGGTCCCACCCATTGGTGCTCGCGGACTCAAGGGTGATGACGTCGGCGTCGGTCTGGAGCAGGTGGGGCAGCGCCCGCTCGTAGGACGGACGCTCCCAGTAGAGCGGTTGCTGGTTCGGGTTGCCCCAGCAGGTGTGAAGCCAGGTCTCGGCCTCGACCCCCTTGATCTCCCGGTTCAGCGCGTCGGTGAAGAACTGGAGGTCGGCGTCCGAGGCGCTGCCGTCCGCCGCCGAGATGTGGTGCCGCGGCTCCTCCACCTGGATCACCTGGCAGCCGGCCGCGGCCACCGCACGGAGCTCCGCGTTGAACACGTCGGCCAGGTCGAGGATCAGCTCGCGCTCCGAGGCGTAGTGCCGGTTCACCAGCATCTTCGCCAGGGTCTGAGCGCTGATGGCGCCGAGCTTGACCGGACGCCGGGTGAACCGCTGCGCGACCTTCCAGAGCTCGGCATACTGCAGCGGGCCGCTCTCGATCCGCGCGCCCACGACGGCCGGCTGGTACGCCTCCATGACCTCGTGGAGGATGTGGCCCGGCCGGAGCGTCCGCCAGCTCCCCGCCGTCGTCGCATCGACGTGGCCGGTGATGCCCCGGAGCCGCTCGATCGGGTAGTAGAACCATGACTTGCCCCCGACCGTCCGGTCGAAGCGTGCATCGCCGTCGGTGAGGATGTCGAGACCCGCCCGCTCCTGCTCGCGGATGAGGCAGCACACCGCGTCGAGGTACTGCTCGCGGAAGGCGGAGTCGCCGAGCGCCTCCTTGAAGGCGCGGCCGCGGAGCTCCTCGGCGGACCAGGCGGGCCGCGGGTATGAGCCCGTGATCGTGGTGGGCAGGATCTTGTCACGCGTGGCGCGGAACACGACTCTACGCACTACCAGACTGCCGAGCCGTTGGCAAGCCCAGGCGGGCGCCTGTGCGGACCGGTTGTGTAGATCGCGCTCCTGCGCTAGACTCGATAGAGTCCGCGCGTGGTTGTCAGTCGCGGTGCGAACCGAGCAGCCCGGGGAGAAAGAGCCGTGCGTTCGACGTTGAGCGGACTCGCGCAGTGGGTGCTGTCGGTCGTCCTGGTGCTCGGGGTCGGAGGGTGCGCCGGCCTGGGGAGTGTCCTCAGAGACACCCCAGATCTTGCAGGACCTGCCGCCCAACCCCCCGCGGAGGCTGTGAGCCTCCCGTCCAGCGTGACAGACGGTCCGGGTCACCCCACCAGCGAGTCCGCCACTCCGGACCGGGACCGGCCCACCCGTTCGGAAGCCGATGGGACGCCAGTGCAGCTCGCCCTGGGGGGGGCGTCGAGCGCACCCGCAGACGACGAGATCGAGGAGTACGATCCCTGGGAGCCATTCAACGAGAAAATGTTTGAGTTCAACCGCGGGCTGGACCGCTGGATCGTCAAGCCGGCCGCCAAGGGCTACAACCACGTCATGCCCGAGCGCCTGCAGGAGATGATCGCCAACGGCTTCGACAACATCCGCGTGGTCCCGCGGTTCGTCAACAGCCTGCTTCAGGGCAAGCTCGTCGGGGCCGGCCGGGAGTTGACGCGCTTTCTGATCAACAGCACCATCGGCGTAGGCGGCCTCTTCGACGTCGCCAAGCGGGAATTCAACATCGACAAGAGCAACGAGGACGGCGGCCAAACCCTCGGCGTCTGGGGCTTGACGCCCGGCCCGTACCTCGTCCTGCCCTTCCTCCCGCCGCTGACGGTGCGCGACGGGGTCGGCTACGCCTTCGACATGGCGCTCGATCCCCTGGGCTATGTCCTGCCCTTCTTCTGGGACCGGGCCGGGATGAAGGTGGGGGATACCGTCAACGACCGCTCCATCAACATGGACCTCTACCAGGGGTTCGAGGAAGCCACGGTCGAGCTGTACAGCGCCCTTCGGAACGCCTACCTCCAGCGGCGGCTCAAGCTGATCCAGGAATAGGGCGGCTCAACTGCCCGGCGGTGGCCCGAACGTCATGATGTAGTCGGGCCTGACCTTGAAGAGCACCCGCACCTCCCCGCGCGAGTCGCGGAGCGGGTACGGGCGTTTTCCGAGGTATCGTTCCGCCATGTCATCAATGTGCGTCGTGGCCTGACCGCCCTTGGCCGAATCTGTCTCCTCAATCACTTCCTCCACGGTCCCGTTAATGGTAATCCAGTGATACGGATTCTGGGGGTTCACGCACAGAAGGCTGACTTTCGGCCGACCCCGCATGTTGCGCTCCTTCAGCCGACCCTTCTTGGTGTTGAGCAAGACGTGCGTGCCATCATGGCTGACCCAGACTGGCGTGAGATGGGGAAGCCCGCTGGGCTTGATGGTCGCGAGGGCAGCGGTGACGGGCTTTTCCAGCAATGAGCGGTGCAACTCCGGCAGCTCCGCCAGCCCGGAGATATGCCAGCGCTGCCCGGTCGTGAAGGCGTTCTCGTTCCCCGGCATGATCACGTCGGCAACTTGAATTTGCATATCGCACGCCTCCTTTGATTGCCTCCATCACGTGTCCCGGCCAAACAGGAGCTGTCACGTTCCGGGAGGCCGGTAGCTGACCGTCTTCTTCGTCGCCTGGTCCACCTCCTCGGGGGTGAGAAGAACCGTGATCCGCGTGCGGACAGCACCGCTGGCGGTGACTGCGAGGGAGACCGCGGTGGCACTGGCATTGTCCGGCATCTCTGCGATGGCGAACACGTCGGTATCGCCGAAGGCGAAGTAGAACGCTTCAAGCTTCCCCCCGAGACCCTTTATCGCGGCCTCAGCGGCCGTCCGCCGCTTCGAGCCGCCGTCTTTGAGAAGCCCCTTCACGCCTTCCGTGGTGTAGGACGCCTGGACGAGATACTTGGGCATACAGCACCTCCTGTCGAGCGCGTCGGATTCAATCTGGACGGTGTACGAGGACTCTATGCTCGCGCTCCTGGTGTGTCAAGGCAAACTCGTCACATTGCTTGACTCCTGTCACCCCAGGAACTAGTCTTGCTCCGCCGGGCAACGGAGGGCCCATCCATGAAGGCGTCCACGACCTGCGCGGGGCCACTGCTCATCCTGCTCCTTGGCACGACCTTCCCGTCCTCGGTTCAGGCGCAACCTGTCCCCGTCTCCATCGCCCAGCTCGTCGGCTCTCCCGAGCAGTACGCGGGGAAGGAAGTCGTGCTCGAAGGGACGCTGAGCGGGGACTCACCGACTCAGATGCTTCTCCCGCCCTCACCGTTTCAGCTCGTCCTCACGGATCCGAGTGGGGCGCAGCTCCTCGTCCTGACCCGCGTCGATCCGCACCGGATCAGGCGCGAAACGATGCTGTCGATCCACGGCACCTTCTACCACATTCCGTTGGATACGGGTCGAGCGCTCCAATTTGTCGTTCCCCGCCCTGGTGGGCTCATGGCCGTCTTGCCGTGGTGGCATTGATCCTGGCCAAAACGGATTTGAACCCCCAACGGCCTCGCGGCCCCCATTCCTGCCGATAGTCCCTCTCCGCGCTCGATAGTTCAGGGTAAGTCGCCATCCTCAAGCTCCGCTTTCACCCTCACCCGGGCTCCGTGAGCTGCCCTGCCGGTCCCACAATTTTTCAGGGCTGGTACGACGATTTTTGTAGCATTCTTTTTGCATTTCCGTGGGTCGCGTCCCATTACGGTCGACTAACGGCGCAAACCCAGAAGGTCTGGGGGGAGTCTGTAACGTGGCATCTCTTTTGCTGAGGAAGATTGCAAACTCCACCGAGAGGAGAAGACGGCCATGAACACGCTGCTCGAAGTCTTTGTGGCCCTGGCATACTCCCCACTAGAGAAGCTGTCGGTTCTTCCAGCCGAGGCTTTTTTCGATCAAAAAGCGGGGGATGACCAGGCGTCCGGAGCTGGTGGATCGCCTGGGGGTGTGGGCCCCGTAATGCCGATAAGGGAACCGGCCAGCGAGAACGAGGCAGGTCGGGCGGCCCGGAGGGCGGCATGAAAGCGCTCTGCGCCCCACAGGCCGAATTGATACCCTAACGGAGATTCGCCCTCAGACGGCCGGTCTTGCGCGCGGATTACGGGAACGAGTTGGAAACAGGTCGAGTCGAGCAGGGGTGGAGCACCCAGCCGCACATCTTCTGATCACCCGTCCTCCCGCCAGAACCAGCCGTCAAGGGCTTCGTCATAATACACGCTCAGCGTCTCGCCCCCCTCAACCTCCACTCTGAACCAGCGCCGGATGCCGGTCCCGGCTTCCCGCCCTGCCACGACCCACGCTCCCAGCACGGCCTGCACCCGGCGCGTCGTGGGGCCGAGCCGAATCGCCACAGGCCGCTCTGCTCCTCGTGCACCCGCGTAGGAAATCACCTCGATAGGCCGGTCCACGGATGGACTCCGTTCAAGGCCTGGATAGCGCTTCTAGCTCAGAGCAGTGGGCGACGCGAAGACCACTCGGTGGCGGCCTCGTAGGCGTGGGCGGCGCGCAGCACCGTTGCCTCGTCGAATGGCCGTCCGATCAGCTGGAGGCTGATCGGTAGCCCCGAGCGCGTGAAGCCACATGACACGGCGATGGCCGGGGTTCCCGCCAGGGGAGCGGGCGCCGTGTACGAGCGCCGCGTGAAGAACCGGCCGGCGACCTGCTGCCGCTCCGTGATCGGCGCCTTGCCCTCCGCGATCGTGGGTGCCGCCCGGTGCGCCGTCGGGCAGAGGAGGAGGTCGTAGCGCGCGAGGGCTCCCAGGACCTGCCGGCGAATCAGGGCTCGCGCCCGCGTAGCCCGGTGATAGACCGCCGCGGGAATGAGGCTCGCCGTGAGGAGGCGGCGCAGGGTCCCCTGGTCGTAGTCCATGGGGCGCGTCCGGAGCCACGGCTGATGGAAGCCGGCCGCCTCCGAGTCGGCGAGGGCCATGAAGATGGCCCCTGCCAGCGGGAGGAGCGGGAGCGACGTCTCCTCCACTGTCGCCCCGAGGCGCTCGAGCTGGCGCGCCGCATCCACGACCGCCTGCCGGACCTCCCCGTCGGTGTCGGCTCCCGATGTCAGCTCGCGGATGAGGCCGACTTTCTGGCCGCGGACGCCGTCGTTCAAGGCCAGAGAGTAATCCGGCACCGGCCGGCGGCTCGTCAGCGGATCGCGCGGGTCGTAGCCGGCGATGGCCCGAAGCAGGAGCGCCGCGTCCTCCACCGTCAGCGCCATGGGGCCGGCCGTGTCC
>JACQRS010000036.1 GCA_016206385.1 Candidatus Rokuibacteriota bacterium
CCGGTGAACTGGTAAACCACCTCATCGGCGATCTTATGGGCGAGCCGGCGCGCCTCCGCCGTCGGCAGGACGAACTGCTTCGCGACGATCATTCGGAACTCGGAGCTGGTCAGATCGTACAGCCGCATCACCGCCTCCGCCCGATCGCCTCTCACGGCGAGAAGCCCGTGCAGTCCGGCGTGGGCGCCCGCCGCGGCAAACTCGCCCCAGGCTTTCTTGAGGCCTTCGGGATCGTTGGCGGGGAGCGGGGCGGTCCCGGCCACCACGCTGAAGAGCGCCGAGAACTTGAGGTCCGCGCCCACCACCTCGGCGAGCTTCTTGGGAAGGTCGCGGGCGTCGGTCGCGGGCAGCAGGGTGAACTCGGGAACAGCGATGTTGAGCTTCTTCGCACCACCGGCCATCACATTCAGGAAGACATCGACGGCCTGGGAGTGGGAGGGACGGGGCGAGACCAGGGCGGCCGTCAGCACGAGGAGCAGCGGCAGCCACGCCAGGAGGCCGAGCCAGCGAGCGCGGTGCACGGCTACCCTCGCCCGACGCGGAGTTCGAAGCGGAACAGCACCCGGAGCGACGGTTTGGGCCACTCCAAGGGCAGCGGCGGGAACGGGCTCGCCTCGACGATGGCGCGGAGGGCGGCTTGGTCGTAGAAGACGTTGCCCGAGCTCTTCTCGATCCTGGGGGGCCTGATGGAGCCGTCCCGCTGGATCTCGACGTAGACGAGCGGCTTGTGCTCCGGCTCTGCGACCTTCGCCTGCCGCGTCCAGCTGTCCTCCACCTTCTGGAGAATCTGCCTCAGGTACCACGCGTGCGGGAAATCGGATACATCCAGGGACAATGCGGCCGTGCCCTGGGGCGAGCCGCTCGGTTGACCGGCGGCGACAGAGGTGGCCGGGGGCCGGAGCAGCGAAGCCGGTTCGGCGCGGGGGGGAGTCGGCTCAGCCCGCGGCAACGCCGGAGCCGCCGCGGGGGGGCGCTCTTTCCCCGACGTGAGGGGCGCCTGCTCTTTCTCGCCGGGCCGCGGCAACGCCACGGGCCGGCTGGAAGGCAACGCATCGGAGCGGGGGAGCTGGGGAAGCGCGGGCGGAGGAAGCTCCTTCGCCACCGGCTCGGAGGCCGGACGGGCGGGGCGGCTCTGGGGGCTGCCGATGGCGGAGACCGAAGGAACCAGGTTCACCACGTACACTTTGGAAGACTGGCTCCAGAGCCCGCCCAAAGCCCAGAGCGCCGCGAGGACCGTCGCGTGGGCCAGGGCGGACATCCAGAGGCTCAGGACCGGAAAAGCCCTGCCACGGGGCGCCAGGCCCGGCCGACGCATCCTGGGAATCATCGGATGCTCCCAAACCGCCGTCGAGATGGTCAGCGCCCCCGCAGGGACGGTTCGGTGACCATCCCCAACCTCTCGATGCCCGCGCGTCGAACCCGATCCATGGTCTCGACGACAAAGCCGTAGGAGAGCGACTGGTCCGCCTTCAGGTAGAGGGTCTTGTCGGTCCGGTTCTTGAAGAGCATCCTGAGCTGGCCGTCGAGCCCCGCCAGCGGCACCGGCTTGTCGTTGAGGTAGATCACCTGATCCTTGGTCAGCGTGAGGACCATGCGCTCTTCCACCGCGGTGGGCTTCGTCGTGGTCTTCGGGAGGTTGACGTCGATGCCGCGGTACATCATGGGAGCGGTGAGCATGAAGATCAGCAGGAGGACCAACACGACGTCCACCAACGGGATCACGTTGATCTCCGAGAGCGAGGCTCCGATGCGCCGGGCCGCCCCGCCCTCGGTGGAGTCCAGCTTAAAGGCCATCTTTTCTCGATGTCTTCGCGGCGGGTCGGTTGAACAGGTTCAGCAGATCAAGGCTGAAGCCCTCCATCTCGCTGGCCCAGTGCTTCACCCGGTTCACAAAGAAGTTGTACCCCATGACAGCCGGGATGGCGGCGCCGAGGCCGGCGGCCGTGGCGATGAGCGCCTCGGAGATGCCCGGCGCCACCACGGCGAGGCTGGCAGACCCCTGAGAGCCGATACCCCGAAACGATTCCATGACGCCCCACACGGTGCCGAAGAGACCGATAAAGGGGGCCGCAGTCGCGGTGGTGGCGAGGAAGGGCAGGTAGTGCTCCATCCGGACGATCTCCCCGGTGGCTGCGCGCCGCATGGCGCGGTCCACCGCCTCCGAGCGCTCCGGCCCCACTCCCTCCTCCGAGTCGTCGAGGAGGTGGTCGACCATCTCGGCCACCGGCGCCGCGCCCGCAACCTCCTGGTAAGCGGCGACGTAGAGTTGGGCCAGCGGGCTGTCGCGGTGCTTCTTGGCCACGCCGTACACGACCGAGAAGCGTCGGCCCTCCCTGAAGGCCTTGAGAAACCGGCCGGTCTCCTTCTTGACGCGGCGGAACTGCCACCACTTTTCGACGATCAGGGCCCAGCAGACCACCGAGAAGATTCCGAGCACGATCAGGACGAACTTGGCCACGGGGCCGGCGTTGAGAACCAGATCCACGACGCCGGTCGTCGCGAGTCCGTTTCCGAACACGAAGGGCTCCTTTCCGAGCTGGAAGACCCTGGATAGAAAGGCTATTTCCACTATACCGGAGGCGCGAGAGGGGTGTCAAAACAAATTTGCCATGGAAATCGCGTTTTCGTTGACAGCTCGGCGTCTCGGCCGTATAAGGAGACCGTGGGCGCTCAGCGTTCCCTCCTCCCGGCCGCCGAGCTGATGGCGACGCGTCCGCGATCCCGCGCGCGACCGCGGGTCCGGGGCTGATGTTTCGCTCTCCGGGGCCCATCGCCTTGCAGGTCGGCCCGCTCACCATCCGGTGGTACGGGATCCTCATGGCCACCGCCATGGCGGTGGGGCTCTGGCTCGCGTACCGCGAAGCCAAGCGGCGCGGCGCCGATCCCGAGGCGCTGCTCAAGACCTCCGAGGTGGCTCTGCTGGGAGGCCTCATCGGGGCGCGTCTCTACTATGTGCTCTTCAACTGGGAATACTACAGCTACCTTCCGTTCAAGATCATCGCGGTCTGGGAGGGCGGGCTGGCGATCCACGGTGGGCTGCTCGGCGGACTCCTGCTCGGCGGCGGCTACGCGTGGTGGAAGCGGCTGCCGGTGGCACAGTACCTGGAC
>JACQRS010000012.1 GCA_016206385.1 Candidatus Rokuibacteriota bacterium
CCCGGCCGTCGGCGGCCTGGAGCAGCCGCCGCGCCCTCGTCCGACTCACTCCGCCCAGCTCCTGAACCAGCCGCTCGCCCCGCGCCCTGAGCTTGAGAGAGCTGGCGCGGAGGTCAACCATGCGATTTCCGTACACCTTGCCGAGCCTCACCATGGGTCCCGTGGTGAGCATGTCGAGAACCATCTTTGTGGCGCTCCCCGCCTTGAGCCGCGTGGAGCCGGCGAGGATCTCTGGGCCCGTGCGCGGGGCGATCACGACATCGGCAAGCCGCCCCACCGGGCTCAGCGGGGTCATCGCCAGGAGAACGGTCCTGGCCTTGCGCTGCCTAGCTTGGGCCAGCGCCGCCCTGACAAAGGGCGTGACCCCGCTGGCAGAGATCCCCACCACGACGTCACCCCGGCGGACGCGGCGCCGGATGGCCTGCCGTGCCTCGGCCTGGCGATCCTCAGCCCCTTCCCGGGAGCGGAACACCGCTGAACGACCGCCCGCGACGATCGCCTGAACCACCGAGGGCGGCGTGCCGAAAGTTGGCGCGCACTCAGCAGCCTCGATGACGCCGAGCCTGCCGCTGGTCCCGGCGCCGACGAAGAAGAGACGGCCGCCACTCCTGAGGCTGGCCACGATCAGCTCGACGGCGGCCGCGACCTGACGCCTGACCGTGTGCACGGCAGCGAGCACCTGCCGATCCTCCCGGTTCATGAGGCTCACGATGGCGAGGGGGGAGAGCTGATCCAGGTTCCGGCTCCTCGGGTTGGCTCGCTCGGTGGGAAGCCGGTGGTACGCAATCCGGCGCATGGTGTCCTGAGTATCCTACTATAAAGCGCATGGCGCGCGTCCTGACCGGGCTCGAGACGCTCCTCCGCGACAAAGCTCGCCTGCTCAGGGGCAAGCGGGTCGGGCTCATCGCTCACCAAGCCTCAGTGGACGGCTCGCTTGGGCACGCGATCGATATCCTCCAGTCACTCCGCGGTGTCAGGCTCTCAGCCCTCTTCGCCCCTGAGCACGGCCTCTGGGGCGCTGCCCAGGATCAGGCTCGCATCCCGAACGCGCGGGACAGGCGCACTGGCTGCCGTGTCTTCAGCCTCTACGGGCGACAGCGTGCGCCGACCGCAGAGATGCTCAAGGGCCTCGACCTGCTCGTGCTCGACCTCCAGGACGTAGGGGCCCGGTACTATACCTTTATCTGGACAATGGCGCTGACCCTTGCGGCTTCCGGCCGCAGCGGGATCCCGCTCGTCGTGCTGGACCGCCCTAACCCCCTCGGCGGCACGCACGTGGAAGGAAACGTGCTGGACCCGCGCTTTGCCTCCTTCGTGGGGCTCTACGCGATCCCCGTGGTCCACGGGATGACGATGGGGGAGCTGGCGCGCCTTTTCAACGAGCGCTACAAGCTCGGGGCACGGCTCGAGGTCATGCCTATGCGAGGCTGGCGACGCAAGATGCCGTGGGGGCAAACCGGGCTCCACTGGGTGGCGCCCTCCCCCAATATGCCGACACCCGAGACGGCGCGGGTCTATCCCGGCGCCTGCCTGGTTGAGGGGACGAACCTCTCCGAAGGGCGGGGCACGACCCGGCCGTTCGAACACGTGGGCGCGCCCTTTCTCGATCCCCCCGCGTGGGCCGAAGCGCTGAACCGGCAGAACCTCCCCGGAGTCTGCTTCCGCCCCTGCTCCTTCCAGCCGACTTTTCACAAGTTCAAAGGACAGCTCTGCGGCGGAGTCCAATGGCACGTGCTGGATGCCTCCCGCTTCAAGCCCTACCTGACCGGACTCGCCGTGATCGCCACGGCGCGCAGGCTCGAGCCGAGGCGCGTTCGGTGGCGAAAGCCGCCGTACGAGTTCGAAATGAAGAAGTTCCCCTTCGACCTCCTCTGCGGCACGGACATGATCCGGAGGCAGCTCGAGGCCGGTCGGTCACTCCGCCAGATCGAATCCTCCTGGCAGCGCGACCTGGGGGCGTTCAGGCGCCTTCGCCAGCGCTTCCTCCTCTACCGATGACGCCCGAGGAGCTGGTCGGTCAGCGGTTGATGTTCGGCTTACCCGGGCCCTGGCTCAGGCAGGAAGACGTGAGCCTGTTCCGGGAAAGTCACGCCGGTGGGCTGATCCTCTATCGCCGCAATTTTGAATCCGCATCGCAGCTTGTGGCCCTGATCGCCCAGCTCGAAGAGGCTCTCCAGCGGCGGCTGCTCATCGCCACCGACCATGAGGGCGGGCGCGTCATCATGCTGAGGGACGGCGTGACGATCTTCCCCGACAACCTGGCCGTGGGCGCCGCGGGTGACCCGCTCTTCGCCCGACGCCAGGGCCAGATCGAGGCCAGAGAGCTCAGGCGGTTCGGCATGGACCTGAACCTGGCCCCGGTGCTCGATGTCCTCACCGACGCCTACAGCCCCAACATCGGGAGCCGCGCCTACGGCAAGGACCCGGCGCTGGTGGCGCGGTGCGGGGCGGCCAGGATCCGAGGGATGCAGGCCAGCGGGCTCTCCGCCTGCGCCAAGCACTTCCCCGGAAAGGGCCACGCCCCGGTGGACGCGCACCTCGCGCTTCCGACGATCCCGTCAAGCTGGGAGGAGATGCGCCGGGTCCACCTCGTCCCCTTCGTGGCCGCCATCGAGGCGGGGGTCCACGCCATCATGACCTCCCACCCGCTCTATCCCAACCTGGACCCCGCGCCGCTGACCCCCGCGACCTTCTCCTCGCGCCTGGCCAGGGAGCTCCTCCGCGGCGAGCTGGGCTTCACCGGTGTAGTCCTCAGCGACGACCTCGAGATGGGAGCGATTCGCGAGCTCTGCGGGATCGGGGAGGCCACCGTGAGGGCTGCCGGGGCGGGGCACGATCTGCTCCTGATCTGCCACACCGAGGCGGCCCAGCGTCAGGCGCGGAGCGCTCTCCTCGAGGCGTACCGGACAAAGCAGCTTCCCATGAGCGAGCTCGAGGCGAGCGTCGAGAGGATCGAGCGGCTCAAGGTCAACCGGCCGCTCCGCTTCGAGGGCGGGCCGCCGCGCGCCGAGGTCGAGGGCCGCGCCCTCGCCAAAGCCATGGCGACGTGGGCAGTCACGCGCCTCACGCGCGAACTGCCGGGCTTCAGGCAACGGCTGAACCGACAGGTCGCGGTGGTGTTTCCCAGATTCTCAGAGCTGGCTCCACGGATCACGATCGAGGCCGAGCTTCAGGACGAGGCCAGGTATGTGAAGGAGGCCTTCGCTCCCTACGGGGTGACCCCCGAGCTCCTGGTGGTGGCGATCGAGCCCGGGGAGGAGGAAGTCGAGCGCGCCGGCGGCCTCGCGGCGCGGGCCGACGCCACGATCCTGTTCGTCTTCGACGCCCTCCTCTTCTCCTCGAACTAGCGGCTCCTCGACAGGCTCCAGGCAACGGCGCAGGCCCTCGCCGTGGTCCTCCTGAGGGACCCCTACGATGCCGAGTTTCTGAAGCCCGGGGTCCTCGGCCTCACCGCCTTCGGCTTCCGCGCCTGCCAGCTCCGCGCCGCCCTCGCCCGCCTCCTCGCCTGACGCGCCTTTGGCCGCAAGCTCTCGCCCCACCCAGTGGAAGACGCCCTGCACAACCAGCGTGATCGTGGACAGCTCGCACTGTGTTGGGTATAGAGCTGGCATCTTCCGCGGCGTCCAACCGGAGGTGAA
>JACQRS010000277.1 GCA_016206385.1 Candidatus Rokuibacteriota bacterium
CCCTCCCTTTGCTTCGACTCTGCCCGAACGTCTCGAGTGAGATCATAAAACTTCCAGTGGCTGGAGGGTCAAGGGGTCCAGGGACCTACCTATGCCATACAGCTCAAGCTGCGACGACCGTGGTAATTTAGGGACGACCGCAGGACGAATCGCACTTCCATGGGCACTCCGCGCCGAGGAGAAGTAGTCCAACTCAGTGGCCTCAGAGGTTACCTGGAAGCCATCCAGCTCTTCAGTAGGAACGCCCGCCTCTATCTCTGGCACATCGTCGGAATGGATCTTATCCACGGGACGTGGGAGGTGCTCTTCAACCTCTACCTGCTCGCGGTGGGGTTCGGCATCGAGTTCATCGGCCTCCGGATCCTCATCGGCGGGCTCGCCTCGTCGGTCGCGTCCCTGCCGGCCGGAGTCATCTCGGATCGAATCGGCCGGAAGTGGAGCTTTATCATCGGCGACAGCGGCGGGGCGGCGGTGGCGCTGGTCAATATTATGACGACGGATCGCATCGTCCTGCTCGCCACTCCCGCGATCGGCGCGTTCTTCGGCGCCCTCCATGCGGTGTCCGAGTCTGCCTTCATGGCCGAGAACAGCGAGCCCCGGGAGCGAGTGCACCTCTTCAGCGTCGGGGACGCCCTCTCGACCGGCGCGGCCATGGGGGGAAGCCTCCTCGCCGGGCTCATCCCTCTCTGGATGATCCCGGCAATCGGAAAGGTCACAGCCTACCGCTGGGCTACCTCGGTCGGGATCGTCCTGTGGTTTCTTTCCCTGATCCCGGCCTGGATGCTCCGGCAATATCCCCGAGAGCTGGCGGGAGGGGGTGACGCGGCAAACCCCGGTGGTCCGGCGGCCAGGAGCTTCGGTCTCGGCCTGGCCCAGATCCGTAACCCGATACTTATCGCCAAGCTCGTCGCCTGTGGGACGGTGCTCAGCTTCGGCGCTGGCTTTGTGGTGCCGCTATTCAACGTCTTCTTCCACGAAGGGCTACACGCCCAAGCGCACCAGATCGGGGTGACGTTTGCGTCGGGTTCGGGCTTCCTGGCTCTCGCCACCTTGCTCGCCCCATTTGTCCACGAACGCTGGGGAAAGGTGCACGCAATCGTGCTGAGCCGGCTGGCCTCCGTTCCGTTCATCCTCGTCATCGCCTTCGCTCAAGACATCGGCCCGTTCCTGGCCCCGGCCCTGTCGATCGCCGGCGTGGCCTACGTGCTGCGGGTCGCCCTCATGAACATCGCGGCCCCGGTCGCTTCGGCGTTCAGCATGGAACTCCTCCATGAGACCGAACGGGGCACGGCCACGGGTCTCCAGCTGATGGGTTCCGGTGTCGCGGGCGCCCTGGGGAGCTACCTCGGATCCCGCATGATGGCGGCGGGAGACTACCATACCCCGTTTGCGGCGATGGCTGCCCTTTATCTCATCTCTACGGGCCTGTTCTGGATCTTCTTCAGACGTGAGGAAAAGAGGCTCCCATCAGTTACGGCAGCCTGATGACCGTAATTGCTTGGAATTTTCTGGCGGAGGGCGCAGGATTTGAACCCGCAAGGGCCTCGCGGCCCGGTGGATTTCAAGTCCACTGCCTTACCAGGTTAGGCTAGCCCTCCGGCCAAATGGATTATCCCCGTCCCGGTCCGAGAACGTCAAGCTATGGTACGATGAGCGCATGGCGCGCCGGGCGAAGGTGATCCGCTTTCCCGGAGTTCCCGATGAGCCCAGGGCGCGCGGCTCGCCCGAGAAAGAGGACCGCGGCTTTGTGGAAGTGCACCGCTGCCGCGATCAGACCGAAGCCCTGGTGCTCAAGGGGCTCTTCGAGACTGAGGGGATCCAGTGCCTGCTCCGCACGCGGCTGGTCCACTCGGTCCACCCCTTCACGGTCGGCGATCAGGGAGAGGTGGTCGTCCTGGTGGCCGAACCCGATGCCCCGCGGGCCCGCGTCCTCCTGGCTCGCGTCTCACCCGGACCGTCCTTCCCCTAGCCCGTATCCAGCGCCCGCACCAGGGCGAACAACGCGCGGGAGACTCGCTCGAGCGCTTCCGGCTCCAGCGTGGAAGAGCGATCGCGCGCCGTGTGGTAGGTGTCGAAGGGCGGCGGCCGCCTCACGAGCTGGCGAAACAGGGTGCGGAGCGGGTTGAAGATGAACTGCCGGAGCGCGTCGGCCTCAGAGGTCGGCACCACGGTGAGGCCGAAGGCCGGCACTCCCGGCGCGGCAAAAGCGCGGTGGTCGCTTCCGAACACCGGGATCCGTCCCACCAGATGGTAGCTCTCGTCCCTCCGGTAGCCTAGCTCCTCGAGGACCCCCGCGAACACCCGGATGACCGGGGCCTGATCCAGCGGCGGAACCACATCCCAGATCGCGAGGGAGTCGCCGATGCCGCAGAGCTCGAGGCTCAGGACACCGACGATCCCTTCGAGCGGAACGGCCTTCACGTAGCAGCGCGCGCCGAGATAGCCGATCTCCTCGCACGCCGTGAAGAGGAGCCGCACACGCAGCCGGCGTGGCGGATCCTGGGCCAGCCGCGCGAGCAGGTCGAGCAGGATGGCGACGGCGGAGCCGTCGTCGTTGGCCCCCGGGCTGCCGGGGACGGCGTCGTGATGGCCCACGAGGATCAGCGTCCGCGTGCCTCGGCCCACCTCCACCACGAAGTTCTCCCCGCTCCCTTCGAAGGTCGCAAACGGGAGACGGGAGAAGGGGAGCCCGCGGGCGGCGAGGAGCCGGCCCAGCGTGTCCTGGCGATCGGCGTTCGAGCGCCCTTCGAGAAGCCTCACGTAGTCGAGGGGCGATGGGTGCGCTCGAGCGAGGAGTGCGTCGAGGGGGAGCGCAGTCACCGGGACCGGCTGAGCGGCGTTCAGGAAGGCGGCCAGGCTGCTGTTGAGGCGGCCGCGGACGTAAAACCCGAGATCCTTCAGGCCCATCGCGGTGAGCCCGCCCGCGCTATTGCTCGGCGATCCTGAGGAGGCTCAGCGCGTTTTCCGCCATCAGAGGGCCCAGCTCTTCCAGCGGCTGCCCTTTGAGCTCGGCGACCCGGGCCGCGGTGATCGGCAGGTACGCCGGCTCGTTGCGCTTGCCGCGGTACGGCTGGGGTGGGAGAAACGGGCAGTCGGTCTCCACCACGAGACGGTCCGCGGGCGTCAGCCTCACGACCTCGGGAAGCTTCCGGGCGTTGGGGTAGGTGACGGGCCCGGCCAGCGAGATCAGAAGCCCCAAATCGAGACACCGGCGCGCGATGGCCGCATCGCCTGAAAAGCAGTGCATGATCCCGCCGATCTCCCCGATGCCTTCCTCCTGGAGGATCTCGAGGGTCTCGGCATGCGCCTCCCGGCAGTGGATGAGGGCGGGCTTTTCGAGCCGGCGGGCCATCGCGAGCTGGCGCCTGAACACGCGCTTCTGGGTTTCGCGCGGGGAGAGGTTACGGTAGAAGTCGAGCCCGATCTCCCCGACGGCCACCACCTTCGGGGAGGCTGCGGCCAGGCGCTCGAGTTCCTCAAGCGCCGCATCGTCTGCGTCCGCCGCATCGTGCGGGTGAATCCCCACGGCAGCGTAGAGGCCCGGATGCGCCTCAGCCAGCGCGAGAGCGGCGCGCGAATCCGCCACGTCGGTGCCGATGGTCAGCATGAAGCGGACACCGGCGTCGCGCGCCCGCTCGAGCACCCCGGCGAGATCAGCGGCGAACTCCTGGAAGTGCAGATGGGCGTGAGTGTCGAAGAGGACCGCGCTCACCGCGCCACCGCGACGCAGGCCACTCCCGCCAGCACCACGCCGGCGCCGGCCAGGCGCGGGCCGAGCCGGCCCTCGCCGAGCCACAGGCTCCCGATGATCGCTGAGAAGACGATGGAGAGCTCACGCGCGGCCACGACATAGCCGGTCTTGGACAGGCGGAACGCGAAGAGAACCAGCAGGTAAGCGGTGAGGGTCATCGTGGAGGCGGCGAGGATGGCGCGCCAGTTCACCTGCCACTCCCGGCGCAACGCGTCGCGTTTGGCCAGGCCCACCGGGAGGAGGAGCAGAATCGAGCCGAGTCCCATGAGGCTGATGTACGGGACCGGATGGAGGCGGGCAACTCCGGCCTTATCCACCAGCGAATAGGCCGCGATGGTGAGACCTGTGAGGAGCGCCCACCACGTGCCGGGGCCGACGCGCTGGACCTCAACGGCCTCGCCGCTCCAGGCCCGGGGGATGAGGTGGAGGCTCACGATCCCGAGGACGACAAGGGCCACGCCCGCCGTCCCGACGGGCGAGAGGCGTTCGTCAAAGAGGAACAGGGCCAGGATCGGGACCAGAGCCACGCCGAGCCCCCGGGCCATCGGGTAGACGAGGGAGAACTCCCCGGAGCGGTAGGAGCGCCCCAGCGCGTAGAAATAGAGCGCATGAAGGATGACGGTGGCAACGACGAACGGCAGCGCCGCAGTGGGAAGCCCCGTGGCCCGGAGCTCGCGGAGCGCGAAGGGCAGTAGAAGGAGCGTTGCGAGGGAGACCGAGGACCAGAGAAAGGCGAGCTGGTCGTTCGCTTGCTTGGCCAGCGCGTTCCAAGCCGAGTGGAGGACCGCCGCCCCGATCACGAGTACGAGGGCTGTGCCCGTCATCCGCGATAGTGTACGGGCTCCGCCCGCGCGGAACAAGCC
>JACQRS010000275.1 GCA_016206385.1 Candidatus Rokuibacteriota bacterium
CTCGAGACCGTGGTGGACCGGGCGCTGGCCATCGCCCGGAGCGAGCCGTCTGGTCCCGTGTACCTGACGCTTCCCCGCGAGGTGCTGGCCGAGCGGCTCGAGCAGATCGAATACGCCGATCCGCCCCGCCTGGTTGACAGCGGCGCCGCGGCCCCGCCTCCCGAAATCGTGGTTCAGGCGGCCAGGATCCTGGCGACGGCGAAGAACCCGATCGTGATCGTCAAGGCCTCCGGGCGCGACCCGGAGGCGGTGAGCCCGCTCGTGGCGCTGGCCGAGGCCCTCGGGATGCCTGTCTTCGATCAGTGGCACACCCACGTGAACTTCCCCCAGAGCCACGCGCTCCACGCCGGCTACGACCCGACGCCGCACCTCGGCGAAGCCGACGTCATCGTCGCGGTCGAGTCCGACGTTCCGTGGTTCCCGAAGCTCAAGGCGCCGCGGCCCGAGACTACCGTCATCCAGATCGCCCAGGACCCGCTCTTCTCGCGCTACCCGATCCGCGGCTTCCCCGTGGACGTGGCGCTGGCGGGAACGCCGCGGCTGACGCTGACGGCGCTCGCTGAGGCGGTGAGAAGAGCGGGGGTTGACGTGCAAACTGTGAGTTCGCGCCGGGGCCGCTGGGAAGGCGAGCACCGGCGGCTTCGGGAGGCGTGGGCGACTGCGGCTCGGGCGATCCAGAGCGATCGCCCCATCGACATGGCCTGGCTCTCCCGCTGCATAGGGAACCTCCTGGATGGAGAGACGCTCGTCATCAACGAGTACGACCTGGAGCCGACCCAGACCTGCTTTACGGCGCCGGGGACCTACTTCGCCGCCTCTCCCGCGGCAGGGCTCGGCTGGGGGCTCGGCGCGGCCCTGGGGGCGAAGCTCGCCCTCCCGGAGAAGACGGTGATCTGCTGCGTGGGGGACGGCTCCTATATTTTCGGCTCCCCCACGGCGGCCCACTTCGTCGCCCGCGCCTATCACCTGCCTGTCCTCTTCGTCGTCTTCAACAACCGCGCCTGGAACGCGGTGAAGCGCGCCACCCGCTCCTATGCCCCCGACGGCTGGGCGGTGAGGACCGGCTCGATGCCGATGAGCGAGCTGGAGCCTGCCCCTGACTACGAGCTGGTCTGCCAGGCGTCCGGTGGTTACGGCGAGCGAGTCGAGGATCCAGCGCGGCTGCCCGAGGCGCTTGGCCGCGCCCTCCGCGTGGTTCGCGAGGACAAGCGCCAGGCGCTCCTTAACGTGATCTGCAAGAAGCCATGAGAATCCTGGCAACCGGACCGAGCGGTCCCCTCGAGGAGCTGAACCGGCTCAGCGAAGCGGGCCACGATGTCGTGGCCGGGCGGCTGCTCGATCAGCCTGGACGCAAGCCCTACACGGAGGCCGAGCTGATCGAGGCGAGCCGGGAGGTGGAGGTCATCCTCGCCTCCCACCTCGAGGCGATCACCGACCGTGTTCTTGAGGGGGCCAGCTCGCTCAGGCTCGTCGTGGTGCCGTTCATCGGCACCGACAAGATCGACGTGGCCACGGCCAGCCGGCTCGGGGTCCTCGTGGCCAACAGCCCCACTCGCGAGAACTTCGTCTCCGTCGCCGAGGCCACGATCGGCCTCAGCATCATGCTGCTCAAGCGCATCAAGCACAACGAGGCCAAGCTCCGCGCCGGCAAGTGGGCCGCGCGCGAGGATCGGGGCGATTTTCTCTTCGGCAAGACGGTCGGGATCGTGGGGCTCGGCCGGGTCGGCTCGCGGGTGGCGCGGCGGCTCACCGGCTGGGACGCCCGGCTCATCGGCTTCGACCCGTACGTGTCGCCCGCCTCGGCCCTCGGCCTCGGCGTCACCCTGGTGGACTTCTCCACGCTCCTGGCCGAGGCCGATGTGGTCACGCTCCACGCGGTCCTCACCGACGAGACGCGCGGGCTGATCGGCGAGAAGGAGCTGAGGCGGATGAAACCCAGCGCCCTCCTCATCAACACCGCGCGCGGAGAACTGGTAGACGAGGAGGCCCTGGCCCGGGCCCTCAACGAAGGATGGATCGCAGGAGCGGCCCTCGACACCTTCGCCGAGGAGCCGTTGCCGATGGGAAGCCCGCTCAGGGCTGTGGACCCTGAGCGGCTGATCCTGACCCCCCACAACGTCGCGCACAGCGAGGCCAGCCGGCGGGCAGGTTTCAGGCTGGCGCTCGAGCAGATCCTCGCCGCGGGGCGGGGCGAGGTGCCCGCTCATGTGGTGAACCCCGAGGCGATCTCCCGCTGGGGCACCCGGCGATGAGCGAGGAGGCGTGGCGCGCGGCGGAAGGCGCATCCCGGCTCAGAACCTTCTACGCGAAGCACGACGCGCTCCTGATCGGCATCGGCACGGTGCTGGTCTTCCTCCTGGGCTGGGAGACCGCGGCCCGGAGCGGTGTCGTCAACCCGCTCTTCACCTCCGCTCCGACCCGCATCGTCCGCGCCGGCTACCGGCTCTGGGCCGAGGGCGACCTCTGGCGCCACATTCAGGTGAGCGGAACGGAATTCCTCGCCGGCTACCTCATGGCCATCGGTGTGGCGATTCCCCTCGGGCTGGCCGTCGGCTGGTACAAGCGGCTCTACTTCTGCCTGGCCCCCTTCATCGACGCGCTGAACGCCGTGCCCCGCGTGGCGCTCCTCCCGCTCATCGTGATCTGGTTCGGCATCGGAATCTGGTCGAAGATCGTGGTGGTCTTCCTGGGTGCCGTCATTCCCCTGCTGATCAACACCTTCTCGGGCGTCAAGATCACCGAGGTGCGCTTCCTCAAGGTGGCCCGGAGCTTCGGGGCCTCCGAGCTGAGGATCTTCTGGACCGTGGTCCTCCCGGGCACGGTGCCCTTCATCTTCACCGGGCTCAAGTATGCGGCCGGCCGCGCGCTTCTCGGCGTGGTGGTGGGCGAGCTCTATGCCGCCACAGCCGGGATCGGGTATCTCATTACCGTGGCCGGATCGAGCTTTCAAACCGACACCGTCTTCGTCGGGATCCTGAGCATCACCATCGCGGGCGTGCTCTCGGTGGAGCTGCTCAACCGCCTCGAGCGCCGCTTCGACCGGTGGCGCCCGGACGCCCGCTCCAGACCGTAGGGCCGGCATGCCCTCCGCGCGCGGCTTCTATCTCGAGAACGAGCGGGCCGTCCTGGGGATGGCCACCGTCGCCTTCGTCCTCGTGGTGTGGGAGGGGCTGACCCGAGGGTGGTGGCTCTGGCGGATCGAACCCATCTTCCTCTCCGCTCCCACCGCCATCGCGCGGACAGCGGTCCAGCTCTTTGCCACGGGCGAGATATGGGCCGACCTGGGCGTGAGCGGCCTCGAGTTCCTCCTCGGCTTCGTCACGGCGGTCGTCGCAGGAATCGCCCTGGGGCTCGCGGCGGGGTGGCACCGGCAGACCGCCTTCGCCCTGGGCCCGTTCTTCTCCGCCCTGAACGCCACGCCCCGCGTCGCGCTCCTGCCGCTGATCATCATGTGGGTGGGAATCGGGATCTGGTCGAAGGTGCTGGTCGTCTTCCTCGGAGCGGTCGTCCCCGTCTACCTCAATGCGGTGGCCGGGGTCCGCACGGCTGACCCCCGGCTTCTCACGGTCGCGCGCAGTTTCGGGTCCTCCACGCCGCGGGTCTTCTGGGCCGTCGTCCTCCCCGGCGCCGTGCCCTTTCTCCTGACCGGCCTCCGCCTGGGCGTGGGACGGGCCATGGTCGGGATCGTGGTGGGCGAGCTCTACGCGGCCACGGCGGGCGTGGGCTTCATGATCACGGTGGCGGGGGCGACGTTCCAGACGGACAAGGTGTTCGTCGGCGTGATCCTGATCGCGCTGGCCGGCGGGCTCATGATCGAAAGCCTGACGCGTATCGAGCGGCGCGTCGAGACATGGCGCGTCAAGGTGGGCGCGGCGGCGTAGGCCCGACCATGGCCGTCAAGCTGGAAGCAAAGGGAGTCTGCGTCGAGTACTACCAGCCACGAACCGAGAACCGCCTCCTGGCCGTGGACGACGTCACCCTCCACGTGATGGACGGCGAGTTCGTCTCCATTGTCGGACCGTCGGGGTGCGGCAAGACCACCTTCCTGGGCGTGGTGGACGGCCTCATTCCGGCCAGCACCGGGCGGATCCTGATCGACGGCAAGCTCGTCACCGGGCCGGGCCGGGACCGCGCGGTCGTGTTCCAGGACGCCTCGCTCCTCCCGTGGCGCACCGTGCTCGGCAACGTCCTGTACGGCCTGGAGTGCCAGGGGATCAACTCCCGCCAGGCGCGCGAGCGCGCGCGGCACTTCGTCGAGATGGTGGGGCTCCAGGGCTTCGAGCATCACTACCCGCACGAGCTATCGGGCGGGATGCAGCAGCGGGTCAACCTCGCGCGCGCGCTGGTCGTGGATCCCGAGATCCTGCTCATGGACGAGCCCTTCGCCGCGCTGGATGCCCAGACGCGCGAGGTGATGCAGGAAGAGCTGCTCGACATCTGGCGCCGGGCGAAGAAAACCGTGCTCTTCGTCACCCATCAGATCGGCGAAGCGATCTACCTCTCCGACCGCGTCATCGTCTTCACCGCGCGGCCGGGGCGGGTCAAGGACACCGTCCCGGTCGAGATCGAACGGCCCCGGAAGCTGGCGGTCAAGCGCGACCCGCGCTTTCTGAAGCTGGAGGACCAGGTGTGGGAGCTCATCGAGACCGAGGTCAAGAAGACCATGCTGACTGACCGGTCGGTCCGGAGCCTCCCGACGGATGCCCAGCGCGATGCGGGAACCTGAGCCGGCGCGGGACGACGCGCCCCGCCTGATGCACTCCGCGCGCGGGCGGCGAACGAAAGGAGGCGCCATGGGCCATCGGAGATTGCTCGCTTTGGTAGTCGCGCTCGGCCTCGTCTCGGGCGCCGGGCCGGGGATCACCGCCGAGAAGGTGACCGTGGGCCTGACCTCGCTTTCGCCCGCGGCCATGCCGATCTTCGTCGCCAGGGACAAGGGGTTCTTCGAGGCCGAGGGGTTGGAGGTCACCACGCCGGTCTTCAAGAGCGGGACGGAGAACACCCAGGCGGTCATCGCCGGCGAGGTTCACATCGCGTTCGGCTCCATCACCGAGGTCCTGAACCTCAGAAAGGCCAAGCTGGACGGCCGCTATTTCTGGGGGATCTCCAACTTCATGCCGTTCAAGCTCTACGCCCACCCGTCCATCAAGTCCCCCCTGGAGCTGAAGGGCAAGAAGCTGGCGATCAGCAACTTCGGCGCCCAGTCCGACTACCTGACCCAGTTCACGCTCCGCCACTTCGGCGTCGAGCCCATCAAGGAAGCGGCCATCCTCCCCATCGGCTCCACGCCCGCCCGCTACGCCGCGCTCAAGTCCGGTCGCGTGGACGCCACGATCATGTGGTTCCCCCACACGCTGATCGCCGAGAAGGACGGCTTCAAGATGCTGGTGGACCTGAACGACCTGATCCCCGACTGGGGCTACCTCGGCTACTACGCGAAGATCGAGTACCTGAAGAGTCGGCGGGAAACCGTGCTCCGCTATCTGCGCGCCCACACCCGGGCGATCCGGGAGGTGAACGCCAACCCGCAGCTCGGGATCGAGATGCTGAAAAAACATCTGAAGTACGATCAGGCGGTCGCGGAAGCCGGCTACAAGGAATTCGTCAAGTCATTTGCCGCGGACGGCCGGCTGCCGGTGAAAGGGTTCGAGTTCCTCCTCGCCGAGGAGGAAAAGGCCGGGAAGCTCAAGGAGAAGCTCGCCGTGGCAGACCTCATCGAAGAGGAGTTCGTCAAAACCTTCCGAGGGACCCGCTAGGTGGTCCGCGTGGAGGGAGCACCATGACGACGATCATTGACGCGGATGGTCACGTGACAGAGACGAACGAGCAGCTCGCCAAGTATCTGGACGAGCCCTACCGGCGGCGACCCCTCGTCTCTCCGCTCTTTCCGTCGGACGGCTGGGACCGGCGGCTTCTGGGAAGCCTCGGGGACTGGGCGTCGGATGCCGGAGCCTGGCTCACGGCGCTCGACCGGGGCGGCGTCGAAGCCACCGTGCTCTATCCGACCTTGGGCCTGTTCATGAGCTTTCTGAAGGATCGGGACTGGGCCGTCGCCCTCTGCCGGGCGTACAACTCGTTCATCGCCGAAGAGTTCGTCCAGGTGAGCCCGCGGCTCAAGGGAGTCGCGCTGCTGCCGATCCAGGATCCGGACGCTGCGGCAGTCGAACTTCGAAGGGCCGTGAGCGAGCTCGGCCTCGTGGGCGGAATGCTGGCCGCTGACGGCAGCCACCTCCTGGGCGATCAGCGGTTCACGCCCATCTACGAGGAGGCGCAGCGCCTCGACGTGATGCTGGGTGTCCACGCTTCAGGCTCCCACCTGGGCGGCGCCGGCGTGGACCTCTTCCCGCGCTTCATCCAGGCCCACACCTGTTCTCACCCCTTCGGCCAGATGCGCCAGCTCACCTCGATGATCTTCGAGGGGATCCCCGAGCGCTTCCCGCGCCTCCGCCTGGCTTTCCTGGAGGCGGGGGCCGGCTGGGTCCCCTACTGGATGGAGCGGATGGATGACGAGTACGCCAAGCGCGGGGAGGCTGAGGCGCCGGCCCTCAGGAAGAAACCGAGCGACTACGTGAGGACGGGGACGATCTACTTCTCCTGCGAGGCTGACGAGTGGCTGCTGCCCCAGGCCCTCCGGCTCGTCGGCGAGGACAAGATCGTCTATGCCTCCGACTTCCCCCACTGGGACCACAGCTACCCGGGGTCCATCGAGGAGATCCGAAGCCGCGGCGACCTGACCGAGGTGCAGAAGCGGAAGGTGCTCGGCGACAACGCCCGGCGCCTGTACAAGCTCTAGCAACCGTTCCATCGAAAAGGAGGCTGACTATGCGCGAGCAATCCATCTCCCGGATCGGGGCCGTCTCCGCCATCGTCGGCTCCGTTCTCGCCCTGATCGTGAACCTGCTGCACCCCCGCTCCGCGAGCCTGGAAAAGCCGGAGGCCTTCCTCAGGATGATCGCGGAGAGCACCATCTGGATCGGCGACCACGTCGGCATCGTGTTCGCCGTCCTCCTGGTCACAGGCGGCCTGGTCGGCATCGCTCACTCGATCACCGACGAGCGCGGCGCCGGCTGGGCGCACCTGGGAGAGGTCGGCGCCCTGGTGAGTGCAGGTGTCCTGTGCGTCCTGATGGCGACGGACGGGATCACGATCAAAGCGCTGGCAACGGCCTGGGCGAACGCGCCCGAGGCCGAGAAGGCGGGAATGTTCCGCGTGGGCCACGCGCTCGCGCTGATCAACTCCGCCATCTTCAGCGTCTGGACCACAGTGTTCTTCGGCGTGACCATCTTCCTCTACGGTCTGGCTATCCTGAGGAGCGCCGCCTATCCCAAGTGGCTCGGATGGGTTGCGGTGCTGGCGAGCATCGGCTCAGCCCTGATCGGGCTGAATCTCGCCTACCGCGGTCCCTCCACCCTCGTGGCGAACGTCCTGTTCCCGATCTTCTCGATCATCATCACGCTCTGGGTCCTCGTGATGGGAATCCTCCTCTGGCGCAAGGCGGGCTAGCCCGCGCGCGGCTGAGCGCGGATGGGCTACGTTCGGACTCCCGCCATGCGTGACAACCCGTTCTGGAACAAGACCGTGGGGCAGATGCTGGACGAGACGTCCACGCGCCACCAGGAGCGCGAGGCCATGGTGTTCAGAGACGAGCGGATCTCCTACCGAGAGTTCAAGCGCCAGGCTGATCGGCTCGCGCGAGGGCTCTACGCCCTCGGCGTAAGGAAAAACGACAAGGTGGCGATCTGGCTCCCCAACCGCCCGGCCTGGCTCTTCTGCCAGTACGCCTGCGCGAAGCTGGGGGCCACCGTGGTGGCCCTCAATCCCCGCTACAAGGCCCACGAGCTCTCGTACATCCTGAGCCAGTCCGATTCAACCACGCTGATCCTCACCGACCACCTCGCTCATGTGGACTTCTTCGAGGTTCTCCACGAGGTGCTGCCCGATCTCAAAACGGCTGAGCCGGGCAACGTCGCGTCGGAGAAGTTTCCCCTCCTCAAGCGCGTGATCGTGGATGCCGAGGACCCCTACCCCGGCTGTCTTCGCCTCCAGGATGTCCTGGAGGCCGGGGACAACTCCGAGCTCGAGGCCGAACTGTCGACACGCCAGAGCGCGGCCCAGCCCGATGATGTCTTCACCATCCTCTACACCTCGGGCACGACCTCCTTCCCCAAGGGCGCCGTCATCACCCACCGCAACTGCGTGCCCCACGGCTGGTGGTGCGGCGAGGTGATGCGCATGGGGCCGGCCGACCGCGTGCTCCACGCGCTGCCGCTCTCGGGCACCTGGGGCGGGCTCTGCGTCCCGCTCTCCACCTTCACCCACGGGGCGGCGCTCGTCCTCATGGAGACCTTTGACGCCGGCCTGGCGCTGCACCTCATCGAGCGGGAGCGGATCACGATGTGGAACGGGGTGGACGCCATGGCGCTGGCGGTCCTCGAGCATCCGGACCTGGCGCGCCGCGACCGCTCCTCGCTCCGCGCCGGCGCCTTCGCCACCACGGGCGGCGGCATCCACGGCCTCTTCGAGGCGGTGGTCCAGACGATCGGGCTCAAGCACGCCTTCCAGCCCTACGGCATGACCGAGGTCAACGCCCTGGCCATGGCCCACGATCTCGACGAGCCCCTCGAGTCGCGCGCCCTGCCCGGCGTCTGGGCGGCCGACGGCATCGAGATGCGCGTGGTGGACCCCGAGACCGGCCGGGACAAGGCGGCGGGCGAGGAGGGCGAGCTGTGGCTTCGCGGCCGGCTCGTCACCCGGGGCTACTACAAGAAGCCCGAGGAGACCGCCAGGGCCTTCACCGCCGACGGCTGGTTCAAGACGGGCGATCTCGCCGTCCGCGACGAGCAGGGGCGGACGATCTTCCGCGGCCGGCTGCGCGAGGTGCTCCGGATCAGCCACTTCATGGTGGCGCCGGGGGAGATCGAGGCGTATCTGCAGAGCCATCCGAAAGTGCTCCAGGCCTTCGTCATCGGCGTCCCCGACCCGCGCACCACCGAGGCGGCCGTGGCCTACGTGATCCCGCGCCCCGGCGAGACGCTCACCGAGGCGGACGTCATCGCCCATTGCAGGGGGCGCATCGCCTCCTTCAAGATCCCGCGCGCCGTGCGCGTCGTGGCCGACGTGCCGCGCACGCCCGGCCCCCACGGCGATAAGGTCCAGAAGGCCAGGCTGCGCGAGATGTTCCTCGCGGAATCCCGGTAGGCCCCTCGTTCTGTGCCCCCCCCGAGGTCAGGGGGCGGTTGAACCTGACCGGCCGCCTCGCATATGCTAGGGGCGCGCCGCGGTCCCACCCCTTGACAAGGAGACCTACCGTGAAGCTCGACGTCGGCATGCTGACCCACGACCTCCGGACCATCTCCGACTACGCCCGCAAGGTCGAGGCCATGGGCTATGACTGCCTGTGGTGCTCGGAGAGCCAGCACGACCCTTACCTGCCCCTGGCGGTGGCGGCCACCTCGACCTCGCGCATCAAGCTCGGCACCAATATCGCCACGGTGTTCTCGCGCAGCCCCATGATCACGGCCCACATCGCCTGGGATCTCCAGAAGGCCTCCGGCGGGCGCTTCACCCTCGGGCTCGGCACCCAGGTCAAGGGACACAACGAGCGGCGCTTCTCGGTGAAGTGGGAGTCGCCGGGGCCCAAGATGGCCGAGGCCATCCGCGCCATCCGCGCCATCTGGGACTGCTGGCAGAACGGCACCCGCCTCAACTTCAAGGGGCAGTTCTACACCTTCGACGTGATGTCGCCCTTCTTCAACCCGGGGCCCATCGAGCACCCGAGAATCCCCATCTTCATCGCCGCGGTCAACCCGTACATGTGCGGCGTGGCCGGCGAGTTTTGCGAGGGTATGCACGTGCATCCGTTCAACAGCCCGAAGTACCTGCGCGAGGTCGTCCACCCGGCGGTCGAGGCGGGACTGAGAAAATCCGGGCGGACGCGCAAGGACTTCACCTTCGCCACCGCGAGCTTCGTGGTGCTGGGCGACACGGAGAAGGAGCGGGCCGAGCAGGCGCAGATGATCAAGCAGCAGATCGGCTTCTACGGCTCCACCCGGACCTACGCGCCCGTGCTGGCCGCCCACGGCTGGCAGGACCTGATCCCCACACTGCACCGCAAGTC
>JACQRS010000262.1 GCA_016206385.1 Candidatus Rokuibacteriota bacterium
GAGCGAGGTACGGGCTCCGCCGAGCCTTGCGCCTGAGCGTGCGCTGGAGGCCCGGCACCTCCCTCAACACGGCTCCGATGGCGCTGATCGGGTTCACCCCGGCCTCCGGCATGGCCCCGTGGGCCATCCTGCCCTGAGCCCGCACCCGGGCCCAGAGCACACCCCGCTGCTCCAGGCAGAGCTCGTTCTGCTCAGGCTCGCAGATGATCGCGGCATCCAGCTCCCGGCCGATCGGAGTGCGGCAGAGATGACGGACCCCGCTCATCGCGCCCTCCTCATCCACGAGGGCTCCAACCACCAGCTTCCCCCTTGGCCTGATCCCGGCTCGCTTGAAGGCCGCAAGCCCAACCATGGCAGCGGCCAGCCCACCCTTCATGTCGGCGGCGCCGCGGCCGTAGATCTTGCCGTCCACCAGCTCGGCGCCAAAGGGCGGGTAGGTCCACTCTCCGGGATCGCCCTCCGTCACCACGTCGGTGTGCCCTTCCAAGAGCAGGCACCGGCCCTCGGCTTTGTCCCCGAGCCAGGCGACGACGTTCGGCCGCCCCGGCGCCACCTCCTGCACCTCCACGGGAAGTCCCTCGCGCCTGAACCAGCCCTCGACGAACGCCGCCACCTTCGCTTCGTTCGCCTCCGGATCGCCTGGACGGTACACGCTCGGGATCCGCACCAGCTCGCGCGTCAGCTCGACCACTTCGTCGTCGCGAATGCAGGCGAGGATTTCGCTGAGCGCGCTCATCCTGGAAATCTCCGGGCGAATTATAACACTCGGGCCTGAAGCCGGGCCCGGAGCCAGGGGTCAGCCAGCAGAAGCAGCGAGCCTCCCCGCGGGCCGGAAACGGTGGTGACCAGCGGATGGCCCGGCCCGAGGAGCCCCGGGATCAGCCCGAGGCAGGCGTCGTAGCAGTCGGAGAGCCGCGCGATATCGGCCGCTGACTGGCGCGGGGAGGGCTGAGGCAGCGGCGGATCAAAGGCCAGGCCCAGGTCGGAGTGGGTGAGCAGGCGAAAGATCTCCCCGAGCGCCCGGCGCCGTGCTCGAACCGTCGGCGCCCGCTTGTAGCGCGGGGGCCACTGCCGCCAGACCTGCTCATCCAGAAGCGGGCCGGTCCGTCGGCGCCTCACAGCGCTGAGCTGTCGCGAGAGGTAAAGCGCCCACAGCACCCGCAGGACGGCGAAGGGATAGGTCTCCTGGACGGTGGCCTCCGGCACGCGGGCACGGATCGCCCGCTTCAACCCACGCCCCCTCACCCCGGCGTTCACCGGAGGGAGGACCGGGATGCCGGCTCGGGCGAGCCGGCGATCAACGGGGCGAACAGCCGGCCCACCGGGCCGAAGCCGGCCGCAGCCATCCACAGGGAGGTCGAGGAGAAGCAGCGCGCGAGGGTCGAGAAGACCCGCGAGACGATCCACGAGCTCGCGATCGTCGCGGCTCTGAACCCGCGCCACGCGGATCCGGCCTGCGGGTGTCAGCAGCGCCGCGGCCGTGCGGGAACGGGTGGAAGGAGCCCAGCCGAGGTCGAGGCAGAGGACGGCGGCGCCGGCCTCACTCATGGGGGAAGGAGAGGATCACCGCGTCGAGGCGGATCACCCGAAACTCCTCCCCCGCCACATAGAAGTAGTGGCCCTCAACCTCCTCAGCGTTCTCTTCGAAGGCCACGACGGCGTTCTCGGGCGGCATCTCCCTGAAGGCGTTGGCCCCCTCGTCAAAGCCATCCCCCCGCCCCACCACGACTCCGTAGCGGATGGGCGAGCCCTTCGGGCAGTGAACCCGGATGTCCGCCGGGGCTTCGCTGAGCAGCTTGACCAGGATGTTGATGCCGTAGACCTGAACCGGAATCTCGCTCATGGTGGCCTCTCGTGGATGGAGTGGCCCTATGATACCACACGGGGCTGCCCGCCGCGTTGGCCGAGGTCTTTGAGAAGCCAGCCGGTGAGAAGGAGCGCTCCACCGACAAAGGCGGCACCCCGGCCCGGGCGACCCAAGAGCAGCGAGCCAATCCCGAAGAGGCCGAGATAGACCACGACGCAACCGAGCGCCCAGTGGACGAGCTCGAGGAGGCCAGACGCTCCTATTCCCGAACTCTCGCGGTCGGCGACCTTCCGCCAACCAGGGCCGCCAGGCGTGACCTTGGCGTAGAAGCCACGGAGGTGGGCCAGCGGCTCAGCCGGGGTGAGAAAGGTGACGGCGAGCCAGATGGCCGTGGTTCCCGCCACGGTCGCCAGCATGAGCCAGGCGAAGCCGCGCGCGTCATCCGGATTGAGCCCGGCGCCGAACTGGAGCGCCAGTGATAGGACAAACGCGGCCGTCATGGCTGAGACCTCGGACCAGGCGTTGATCCGCCACCAGTACCAGCGGAGCAGGTACACGAGCCCGGTCCCGGCACCGATGGCCAGGAGGAACTTCCACGCCCCCTCCACCGACGTCAAGTGGTAGGTGATGACGCCAGCCACCACCATCATGACCAGGGTGGTGAGGCGGGCGACCATCGCGTAGTGCCGCGGGGGAGCATCGGCGCGGACGAAGCGGCGATAGACGTCGTTGACGAGGTAGGAGGCGCCCCAGTTCAGATGGGTGGAGATGGTGGACATGTACGCCGCAAAGAACGCGGCCAGAAGGAAGCCGCGCCAGACCGGGGGCAGGTGATCGACCATCACCTTCACGTACCCTTCTTCCGGGTTCGACAGGCCGGGATAGAGAACCATCGAGACCAGGGCCACGAGGATCCACGGCCAGGGGCGGAGGGCGTAGTGGGCCAGGTTGAACCAGAGCGCGGCCAGCACCGCGTGGCGTTCGTTGCGGGTCGAGAAGATCCGCTGAGCCACATAGCCGCCGCCTCCGGGCTCCGCTCCCGGGTACCAGGAGGCCCACCAGTTCACCGCCACATAGACAAAGAACGTGAGCACCGGCATCCACGCCGACTCCAGATCAGGCAGGAGCGCCAGCGGGGCGCCGCCTGGGTACTTTGCTTCCAGGCTCGTGAGGAGACCGCCGAGGCCCCCCACTGTGCCGAGGGCGAACACGGCCAGAGCGATGGAGCCGGCCATGGCCAAGACGAACTGGAAGAAGTCGGTGATCACGACGCCCCAGAGCCCCGAGACCACGGAGTAGAGCGCGGTCAGGAGGAAGAGGAACACCGTGGCCTGCCACTTCCCCGCGCCCAGCGTGAGCCCCAGGATCGTGGCCATGGCGTGGGTCACCCAGCCGATAATGATGCAGTTGATGGGGACCGCGAGGTAGAAGGCCCTGAAGGCGCGCAGGAACGCGGCGGGCCGGCCCGAATATCTCAGCTCGGCGAACTCGGCGTCGGTCATGACCTCAGCCCGGCGCCAGAGCCGCGCGTAGAAGAAGACGGTGAGCATGCCGCTCATCACGAACGACCACCAGAGCCAGTTGCCCGCGATGCCGTGCTTGACGGTGAGCCCGGTGACGGCGAGGGGCGTGTCCGCGGCGAAGGTGGTGGCGACCATGGAGGTTCCGGCAAGCCACCAGGGAAGGCGGCGGTCGGAGAGGAAGTACTCCTCCGCGCTCCGGCCCGCCCGTCGGGTGAAGGCGAGCCCCACGGCGAGCGAGAGCGCGAAGTAGAGGACGATGATCAGCCAGTCGAGCCCTGTGAGGATCAACCCACCACAATCTAGCCCATCCCAACCGAAAACTCCACATCCTCCCGAAACGCTAGCGCGCCGGCGATTTGCCTTCTAAAATAGGCCTATGCAGAAGCTCGCCGAAGTCTGCATCCGCCGGCCGGTGTTCGCCGCCATGATCGTGCTGTCGCTGGTCGTTGTCGGCGCCACCTCGTGGTTCCGGCTGGGCGTTGACCGGTTCCCGGCCGTGGACCTTCCCACGGTAACGATCCGCACCGAGCTGCCCGGCGCCTCCACCGAGGAGGTCGAGATCCAGATCTCCCGGCGGATCGAGGAGGCGGTCAACGCGGTCGAGGGCACCGAAGAGCTGCGCTCCATTTCCGCCCAGGGCCGCTCGGTTGTCATTGTGACCTTCGACCTCCGGCGCGACATCGACACGGCGGCGCAGGACGTACGGGACCGGGTGGCTGGCATCCTCAACAAGCTCCCGCGGGAGGCCAAGCCCCCGGTGATTTCCAAGTTCAACAACGAGTCGACCCCGGTCCTGACGGTCGCGCTCGGTGGGAGCCGGTCGATCCGGGAGCTGACGGAACTGGCCGACAAGGTCGTCAAGCCGAAGCTCGAGCGCTCCCACGGGGTCGGCGACGTGCAGATCGTGGGGGGGCTGGAGCGGGCGATCAGCGTGTGGGTGGACGCCCACCAGCTGGCCGCCTACCAGATCCCGATCACCACGGTCCGCGAGGCGCTGGTCCGGCAGAACGCCGACGTGCCCGGCGGCAACGTGACGGGTCCGGAGCGGGAGCACTCGCTCCGCACCATGGGCCGGCTCACCGACGCCCCCGCCTTCAATGACCTTGTCGTTGCGACCGTTAAGGGCGTCCCGATCCGCATCCGTGACATCGGACGCGCCGAGGACGGCACCAAAGAGCAGCGCTCGCTGGCCCGCCTCAACGGACGTCCGGGAGTCGTCCTCGAGGTGCGGCGTCAGTCCGGTGCCAACACGGTCGCCGTGATCGAGGGCGTCAAGTCCTCCCTGGCGCGCCTCGAGACCGAGCTGCCGCCGGACGTCAGGCCGGAGGTGATCCAGGATCAGTCGCGCTACATCTACACCGCGCTCCACGAGATCAACGTCCACCTGGTTCTGGGCAGCATCCTGGTCTCGCTGGTCGTCCTGACCTTCATGCGGAGCTGGCGATCGACGCTGATCGCGGCCGTGGCCATCCCGACCTCGTTAATTTCGACTTTCGGGATGATGTGGGCGCTCGACTTCACGCTCAACAGCGTGACGATGCTGGCCCTGGTGCTGATGGTCGGCGTAGTCATCGACGACGCCATCGTGGTCCTCGAGAACATCTTCCGCTTCGTCGAGGAGAAGCGGATGCGTCCATTCGAGGCAGCCCGAGCCGCCACGGCAGAGATCGGCCTGGCCGTGATGGCGACCACGTTCTCGCTGGTCGTCATCTTCGTGCCGGTCTCCTTCATATCCAGCATCTCCGGCCGGTTCCTCTATCAGTTCGGGCTCACCGCGGGGGTGGCCGTGCTGGTGAGCCTGCTGGTGTCCTTCACGCTGACGCCCATGATGAGCGCGCGCCTGCTGCGTGCCGAGGCCACACCCGGCACGGCCGCCTCTCGAACCGGCTTCTACGCGTGGCTGGACCGCGGCTACGCGGAGAGCCTCGCCTTCGCCATGCGCCACCGAGTCCTGGTGGCCGTGCTGTCGCTGGTGGTGGCGGCCGCCAGTGTCCCGCTCTACCTCGTCATCGGCAAGGACTACCTGCCGAGCGGCGTGGACGAGGGGGAGTTCGAAGTCCAGGTGACGGCGCCACAGGGGACGAGCGTCGGCGCCATGGAGAGCGCCGTGAGCGCCGTCGAGACCGAGGTGCGGGAGACGCGGGGTGTGCGGCTGGTCCTGACCACGATCGGGAGCACGTTCCTGGGCGCGGTGAACGAGGCCCGGATGTACGTGCGGCTCGCTCCCCACGAAGAGCGGGTCTTCTCCGTCTCGCGGCTCGTCCTGGGCCTCCTCCACGGAGACCCGCTGGCGGCATTCCGCGGCAACTACTCGCAGCAGGAGGTCATGCAGGATGTGCGGCAGCGGCTGCGGAAGTTCCGGGGCGACCTGCGGGTGGCCGTTCGAAACCCGCGGGGGTTCATGTTCGTGGGGGGCTTCATCGACATCGACTTCGTCCTGCGCGGGCCGGACCTGGCCGTACTGGCCGCCCACGCCGACAGGCTCCGGGCGCGCTCAGAGGCGCTCGGACTGATGGACGCCGACACGACGCTTAAGCTCGACAAGCCGGAGCTTCGCGTGCGGATCGACCGGGCGCGGGCTGCCGACCTGGGCGTGGACACCGAGCACGTGGCCAGCGCGCTCCGCCTGATGGTCGGCGGCGACGATGAGGTCTCGCGCTTCTACGATCCGACGGTGAACGACGAGTACGATGTCCTGCTCCGCCTGCGCCCGCAGGACCGCGACGACCCGGCCGCCATCCCGCGCCTCCACGTCCCGCGCACCGGCGGGGGGCTCGTGCGGCTGGACAACCTGGTGACGGTGGAGCCGGCCCAGGGGGCCTCGCGGATCGACCGGCTCGACCGCCAGCGCGAGGCGCGCCTCCGCGCCAACGTTGCCCCCGGGTACGCGCTGGCCGACCGGGTGGAGGCGCTCGGGGCCGAGGTGGTACGGATGGCCCTGCCCGCCGGCTACACGACGAGCGTGGCGGGGCGGGCCAGGGAGCTGGAGCGGACGTTTGGCGAGTTCGTGTGGGCCTTCGCCCTGGCCGTGGTGTTCATGTACATGATCCTGGCCGCGCAGTTTGAGAGCCTGGTGCACCCGCTGACGATCCTGCTGTCCCTGCCGCTGTCGGTGCCGTTCGCGCTCCTGTCGCTGTGGCTGACCGGCAAGACGCTCAACCTCTACTCGGCGCTCGGCGTCCTCGTGCTCTTCGGCGTGGTCAAGAAGAACGCGATCCTCCAGATCGACCACACCAACCAGCTCCGGGCAGCGGGCATGAACCGTAGCGCCGCCATTCTCCAGGCGAACCGGGACCGGCTCCGGCCGATTCTGATGACGACGCTGACGTTCGTCGCGGGCATGATCCCGCTGGCGCTGGGAACGGGCCCGGGCGCCGAGGAACGGCGCGCGATCGCGGTCGTCATCATCGGCGGCCAGACGCTATGCCTGCTCCTGACGCTCATCGCGACCCCGGTCGCCTACTCGTTCCTCGACGATGTCCGCATCCTTCGCCGCCGTCGCGTCCCCGTGACCGGGCCGGTCACGGCGGCCCCTCTCCCGGAGAGTGGGGTGGCCGTGAGGGGCCCGGCCAGGAGCCACGCCTCCGACGGCCCCGTCCACGCGCCCTCACCGGCATCCGCCGAGCCCCTCGACGAGTCGGCACCCCGTGAGGGTCTCCCCTCGTAAACACGTTGGTTACCTGCTTGCCGATAAGACGCAGCTGCGAAACGGACCGATAGCTTCGTCGGCATGTCGGGCCTAACCTCTACGGGGTCAATCCCAACTGCACTTTGATCGCTTGTTCCACTCCCTGCAGATCGGACTTGGACAAACGACTCGAAGATTCAGCAAGCGGATCCGGCTCACCGTCGTCAGTTGATCTGCCGTGGCTTTGCTCTTCTTCCCCTTGACCATGACGTATGCTTCGCTCGGGTAAAGGCGTTCCACGGAGGTGGTCAAAGGCACAACCTGGACGCGGTTCAGGTATTTGTTCGAGGCATCATTGCTTACGATCACAGCGGGCCTTCGCTTTCGAATCTCGCCGCCTACAGAAGGATCAAAATTGATCCCCCATATCTCACCTCGCTTCATCGGCAACGTCTCCGACCGTCGCCTCGGCCCACTCCAACGCTTCCGCTTCCCGGGCTTCCTCTTGGGCCATCTCACGATAGGCTGCTTCCAAGTCCTTGCCGATCACGTGAGGGCGAACCAGAGACTCCACAAACCGACTGATACGACGCCGCCCCACGACCTTGTGGAGCCCATCATAGACTCTCTTGTCAAGCGTGATGGTCAGCTTTTTCTGCATATTGCCCTCAACGTACAATGCGTGTTTCTATACGTATAGCAACTCAGAGGGGCACAGGAGGCAAGGAACTCAGGGACTACCTGACGATATGGGCTGACACTGAAGCTGAGCGACGGCCCAAAACACTTCCGCTCCGATTTAATGCAGCCGCCACAACGGAGACAGGCGAGAAAACTCAGGGGTCGCCCAGCCCGGGCAGGGCAGCCTGACCCGTTCCCTCGATCCCCTCCAGCTTGGCCTCGACGCGGCTCAGCGCGGCCACGGCCTCGTCGTACTTGTTCCGGGCGTTGGTCAGGTGCTTGCCGATCACGTCAAAGGCGTCCCGGAAGTTGTCCAGGTCCCCGCGGAGCCGGATCAGCCTGGCCTGGATCTCCTGGGCGTCCCGCTCGATGCGGAGCCCGCGGAGCCCCAGCACGATCACGCGGAGGTAGGCGTAGAAGCTGTTGGGAGAGACCGGGATCACGCGCCGGCTCAGCGCATAGGTGGCCACCGCCTCCTCCTCAGCGGCCTCGTCTTTCACGATGATCTCGTAGTAGACGTTTTCGGCCGGGATGTACATGAGGGCGAAGTCGAAGGTCCCCTCGTCCGGCAGGATGTACTTCTTGGCGAC
>JACQRS010000263.1 GCA_016206385.1 Candidatus Rokuibacteriota bacterium
ACCTTCATGCAGTCGGTGTCCTGTAGCGAACGCGGACGTGGGTCGTGGCGACCATCCGGGAGGGGCGGGCGGGAGGCCTAGAGGTACTGGCCGTAACGGATCTTCTCAACGACCTCGCGGATCCGCTTGTAGCCGTCGATCTCCTGGAGCAGGTCCTGGGTGCTGACGAGGCCCGCATTCCCCCCGGCCGCGGCCGAGTGCACCTTGGCCTCCAGGGCGCGGCGCACGATCTCGGCGATTTCGGCCCCGCTCATCCCGCCCATGGGCGGAAGGATCGAGCTGTAGTCCAGCTCGGCGAAGAGCCGTCTGCCCGCGTTTCGCTCCGCCTGGGCTTTTCTCAGCTCCAGGATCTCCTGCTGGGCGGGACCCTCGGGGAGCGGGACCTCGATGAGGCGGTCCAAGCGGCCCGGCGCCACGAGCGAGGGGTCCATGGCGTCGGTGCGGTTGGTCGCGGCGATCACCATGACCCGGGAGGACTCCGGAAGCCCGTCGAGCTTCTCGGCGAGCGCCGCCACCAGCCGCGCGCTCGCCTCCCGCGCTTGCGGCGGCGGCAGCAGGTGCTCCAGCGCGACGGCATCGACCTCGTCCAGGAAGACCACCGCCTTGCCCTCCTGGAAGGCGATGGTCAAGGTCTCCTGGAGCAGCTCCCCCGTGTTGGGGCCGAACTTCGAGGTGAGGTTCATCAGCTTCAGGTGGTAGAAGGTCGCCTCGGAAGTGGTGGCGAGGGCCTTGGCCAGGAGCGACTTGCCGGTTCCGGGCGGGCCGTAGAGGAGCACTCCCTTGGGGGGCATGATCCCCCACTGGCGGTAGAGATCCGGGTTGGTCAGTGCCGTGGCGAAGCCGCGGAGAGTGACCTTCGCCGCCTGGAGCCCGCCGATCTCCGCAAAGGTGACCCCGGGCTGGGTCTCCACCTCCACGTAGCCCGTGAGGTTCCCGTACTTCTCCCCGAGCTTGCCGAAGACGTCCTCCAGCCGCCGCTGGATGGCCCAGCCCTGCTCAGCGGGCTCAGGCATCGTTAGAAGTGAGGGCTCGGGGCGGGGCGCGAGGGCAGGCCGCCGGCCTTGTCAAAGACGCGGTCCTCCACCAGCACCGGCACCTTCGCCCGGATGGCGAGCGCGATGGCGTCCGAGGGGCGCGAGTCCAGCGTCAGCTCCGACCCGCCCGCGGAGAGGTAGACCGTGGCGTAGTAGATGTCGTCGCGCAGGTCGGTGATCACCACGCGCGTGAGCGTCACTTTGAGCCGGCCGAAGAGGGTCAGGAAGAGATCATGGGTGAGCGGCCGCGGCGGCGTGATCCCGTTGAGCGGGAGCGCGATGCCGTTGGCCTCCGCATGGCCGATGACCATGGCCAGGTTTCGCTTGTCGCGCTTACCCTGGAGGACCACCAGCGGCTGGGCGCTGCGCTGGTCGATGACGACGCCGACGACCTCCGCTTCCTGGGGCCCCGTCGCTTTCGGCGGCGCCACCTCCCCTTTTTCCTTGGCTCCGACGCCGCCCAGGAGCACCAGCGACAGGAGTCCAAAGAGCCCGATCCGCCGTGCGGTGCCCATGCATGCTCCTCCTCTCGGCTCGCACATCCGAAGATACTGGAAAGTATCGGCCGGGGGTGCGGTGAAGTCAAGGAGAGAGACGGAAGCTCGCGCCAAAGCCGAGGGCCACCAGAAGGGTGAGAGCGGTCCACAGGACGCCGTAACCCAGCCCGTGGGCGACATAGCCGAAGAGCATGGAGCCCAGGGCGTGGCCCGCGAGGATCACCGAGCTGAACAATCCCACCGCGCTTCCCCGCCGCGCGTCGGGAGCCAGATCGATCAGGAGCGCCGAGAGCGCCGGGTAGAGGAAGCCGTGAGCGCTGCCCGCCACGAACCCTGCGAGGAAGAGGAAAGGGAGCACCGGCAGCGTCGTGCGGGCATCAACGAGAATGGCGAGCAGGGCGAGAATGCCCCCGCCGGCGGACAGGAGGAAGAACGACGGAACGATCACCGCGCGGCGACCCAGGCTGTCAATGAGCTGACCGCCACCGGCGCGGACCAGGATGGCCGCGCCGGCGTAGCCGGTGTAGAAGAACGCGAGGTGTTTGACGCCCAGGATCTCGGCGAATGTCGGAAGGAAGGTAGAGATGGTCCCGACGCCGATGCCGAAGATGAAGGCCAGCGCCATAGGGAGGCGGAAGAGGTCGCCGAGCCCTTCCTGGATGGCGACCAGGCCCGGCCTCGGCGCGGGAATCGTCGCGCGCGGCTCGGAGGTACGCCACACCAGCGCGAGGCCCACCAAGGCCAACAGCGCAGCCAGGGCGAAGAAGGGGGGGTAGCCGAGGTTCCGGATCAGCCACTCGCTGGCCAGGGGTGTCAGGGCAGTGGCGGACAGCCCGAAGATTCCGTATATGCCGAGGGCCCAGCCCCGACGCTCCGCGGGCGCCAGATCCACGACGAGGGTGTAGTTGGCCACGAAGAACGCCGAGAAGCCGATGCCCTGGATGACTCGGAGGAAGGCGAAGACGAGGGAGGAGGAGCTCGCAAGAAAGGCGAGCGCCGAGAGGGCGACCAGCCACGCGCCGACCAGCATAAAGGGCCGGCGACCGAGCCGGTCGACCCAGACCCCCACCAGCGGCTGGCAGACGATCCCCGCGACGTGGTAGATTCCCATGATGAGGCCCACCTCCACCTCGGTGCCGCCGACCTCGTGGATGTACAGGGGTAGGAGGATGAAACAGCTCAGGCTGGCGATGAAGAAGAAGTTGGTGACGGCGGCGTGGACAAAGGCGGGTGTCAGGACCGCCCGGATGGCTACGGTCACGGGGGCGGTGAGGTCCTCGGCGCGCTGGGCGTGGAGGCGGACAACGGCCAAAGTATAGCATGGGCGAACCCCGAACCCGCGAACACACCCATCTCTGTGACCGCTGCGGCGAGCGGATGGAGGAGATCCAGTGCAAGATCGTCTGTCCGCGCTGCGGCTACACGCGCGACTGCTCGGACCCGTAGCCCGAAACCTGACCCGGCGACCGACCCGCGTGACTTCGATCGACGAGCTGCTGGCCGGGAGCGTCTCTGAGAGTTCGCTGACGCTTCAGGAGACTTTCCAGGGCCTGCCAGGGATGGCTCATGGCGGGAGCGTGCTGGCGGCGTTCGACGCGCTGGCGCGCCGGCATGGCGCTCCCGCGCCGCGGGAGGTCTTCGGCGCGTACCGGCGCAAGGTCCCGCTGAGCACGTCCCTGCCGCTCAGGGTCAGGAACGCCGGCGCCGGGAGCGAGTTTCGTCTCTCGGACGGCGGGCGCCTTCTCGTCGACGGGTGGGTGAGGCCCGGCCCTGGGCCTGCGACTCACCTCGATCTTCCGGGAGACCTGAGCGGCGGCTCCCCCCTGCCGGTCTCGAACCGCTGCTTCGCGTGCGGCGTCCAGAACGCTCTGGGGCTTCAGGTGGCCCTCCGCGTTGACGAGGGGCGGGTCTGGACGGAGTATCTGCCACGGTCACCGTTCCGCACCGCCGACGGCCACCTCGCCACGGCAGCCCTCACGACGTTGCTGGACGAAACCGCCTTCTGGCTCGGCGCGCTGGCCAGCGGGGAGTCGGGTATGACCACGGAGATCCGGGTCGCCCTTCATCGCGGTCCCGTGAGGTTCGGCGAGCCGCTCATCGTGGTCGGAAAGCGGGAGCAGGTGACGCAGCGGTCAGGCGATCCCCGCTACTGGGAAACTGAGACAGCGGTCCTCACCACGGAGGGCGAGCCTTTGGCGACAGGCCGGATCACCTTCGTCGCGGTCAGAGGGGCTGCCAAGCGCCTCATCACCGGCATGCTGAGCATCAACCCGCCCGAGGTGGTCCGGCGCGTTTTTCCGACCCACATCTAGGAGCTACGGATGGCCAAGGAGGAGGAAACCGGCTTCCCGCTCCTGGCGCGGGTGATCGGCCGGGAAGGACCGCTCGCCGCGACAGGACCCGCGAGTATCAAGCCAAACGCTCGGCCTCGTGCGCCTTGGCCTGGAGCGCGTCGTACGCCGAAAGCGGGATGTGCGGGGTGCCGAGCGGGTTGGTGCGCCCGCTCTGACTCCCGTGGAAGTCGGAGCCGCCGGTCGCCACTAGCCCGAGGTCCTTGCACATCTGGACGTATCCCGCGGTCTGCGCCGCTGAGTGTTCGTGGTAGTAGCACTCGATCCCCATGAGCCCGGCCCGGACCAGCCCCGGGATCAGATCGTCCTTGCCGGCCAGGCCCGGGTGAGCCAGCACGGGGACACCGCGGGCCTTCCGGACAATCGCCACTGCCTCGGCGGGCGAGAGCTTCTTCCGCGGGACGTGGGCGGGCCCGCCCGCGCGCAGGTATTTGTCGAAGGCCTCGCGCACCGACTTGACATAGCCGTGGTTGACCATCACCTGGGCGATGTGCGGGCGGCCGGCTGAGCCCTCCTTCACCAGGTCGAAGACCTCCTGGGGGTCGATGGGCACTCCGAGTTCGGCGAGGCGGGCCGCGATCCGGTGGACGCGCGCCGCCCGCTCCTCGCGCTGGGCCCGGCAGAAGGCCTGAAACCAGTCGGCCGCATAGTCGAGGAAGTACCCGAGAATGTGGACCTCCCCCGCATCCACGTCGCAGTTGATCTCGATGCCGGGGACCAGCGTCAGGGGCGGATGCTTGGCGGCCTCGTCCAGCGCCTCGGCGAGGCCGTCCGTCGAGTCATGGTCGGTGATCGCGAGCACGCGCACGCCGCGGCGCGCCGCCTCTCTGACCAGCTCCCGCGGCGAGAGCGAGCCGTCGGAGGCCGTGGCCGAGGCCGCGCTGCACCCGCCACTGACGATCGTGCCCGGCCTGGAGATCAACTGCGACATCGAGGGCGGCGAGGTCCACGTGCTCGGCTACTTCGTCGA
>JACQRS010000276.1 GCA_016206385.1 Candidatus Rokuibacteriota bacterium
CGCCAGCGCCTTCTGATCCTCCGGCGAGATCCCCGAGAGCTTCAGGTCGGGATGGGTGACCAGGATCTTCTTGACTCCCGCCTTCCGCGCCGCGCGGACCAGGAGCGTGACCTCCTGAGGGGAGAGGTGTCCTGTGGACAGGCAGATGTCCGCTTCAGCGACCAGCCCCAGGATCTCCTGGGTCTCGGCCGTCAGCTCGCCGTGCTCTGTGAGAATGCTGATCCCCCGGCGCGCGGCGCGGAGGGGTGTCTTGGTCACCATGCTCCGGCCGAAGTGGCTCCCACCGAAGAAGTTGATGTGATGCTGGGCGGAGAGGGTGGGCATCCAGACCATTCGGGCCCCGAGCTTGATCGACGCCTCCACCGCGTAGGGATTGAGCCCCCCGGCCACCCAGTTGAGGACGATCCCGCCAAGGACCTCCACCCCCGCGACCTGCTTCCGCACGAGGAAGGCCCGGCCCGTGGTGTCCTGCTCGTGAGCCTTGATGAGGACACCACGCATGCCCCGGAGGCGCGCCTCCGTCGCCAGGCCGAAGTCATCGGTGACCCGCTCGAAGAGGCTGGGGGCCGCGTGCTGGTGGAGGTCGATGGCGTCGTAGAGCAGCTCGTCGCAGAGGTTCATTCAGCTACCTGACCTCGTAGTCGCGCGCCGACATGCAGGCGCCGTAGGCCTTGTTGAACCCCTCCTTGCTCTTGGTGTAGCCGAGGCCTGCACCCACGGCTGCGCCGCCGAGGCCGCCAGCCGCCGCGCCGACGGCCGCGCCCTTGCCGGGACTCCCCACCACCGCGCCGACGGCCGCGCCCGTGGCAGCGCCGCCCACGGCGCCGATGAGTGCGCCGAGCCCTGCGCCTTTGGCCGTGTCCGCTGCCGGGTCAAAGCCGGTCTGCTGCTTTGCCCACGCCTCGCATTCCGTGCGGTCTTTCGACTGCCGCTCAGCGGTCTGACCCTTCTTCGGATAGGCGTACACGGTCGGCTCGGACATAGTGGCGCAACCGCTCACGACCATCCCGAACGCGATCAGAAGCATCCAAACAACAAGACGTCGCATGTTCGATCCTCCTCTCATTGCCACGCCAGCCCAACCACGCGGGCCGAGCCCGCTTACGCGGCGGGGAGCCACTCCCTGAGCGGCCTGACCTGTACCCCCGCCTTCTCCAAGGCCTCCCGCACCGCCCGCACGATCCTCTCGGCCCCCGGCGTGTCACCGTGGCAGCAGATGGTCTGGACCGAGATGTCGATCTCCACGGAGTCGACAGTGTGCACCTTCCCCTCCAGGGCCATCTTCACGGCCTGCGCCGCCGCCTTGGACGGGTCGGTGATGAGCGAGCCCGGCAGCTTGCGTGAGACGAGCGTGCCGTCCACGTTGTAGGCCCGGTCGGCGAACCCCTCCGACGCCACCCGACACCCCATCTTGCGGCACGTGGCGTCATACCGCCCCGAGGCCAGGGTCATGAGGATCAGTCCCTTCCCCGACTCCATGGCGGCCTCGCCCACTGCCTGCGCCAGGGCCTCGTCCTTCTCGCACATGGTGTAGAGGATGCCGTGGGGCTTGACGTGCTGGAGGTCGCTCCCCGCGCCGCGCACGAACTCCCTGAGCGCGCCCGTCTGGTAGCAGATATAGTCCTTGACCTCCCGGGGGCTCACGTCCATCACCCGGCGGCCGAACCCCATCAGGTCCGGGAGCCCCGGGTGGGAGCCGATGGCGACCTTGTGCTTCAGGGCCAGCCCCACGGTCTTCCTCATCACGTGCGGGTCCCCGCCGTGATAGCCGCAGGCAATGTTCGCCGACGTGATGAAGGGCATGATGGCCTCGTCGGCTCCCAGGGTCCACCGCCCGTAGCTCTCGCCCATGTCGCAGTTGAGGTCGATCACCTTGTTGGCCATGGTTTTCACTCCTTCTTTGCCCGCATCACACCACCGCGGTCTCGAGCCGGGCCCGCTCGATCCGGAGGACGGCGTGAGCCTCGTTTACGGCGATGCGTCGAAACCGGAGCCGCTGGCCCGGCCTCACCTGTCC
>JACQRS010000266.1 GCA_016206385.1 Candidatus Rokuibacteriota bacterium
GGGCCGACTCCGGAGCCGGCTCATTGGCGAAGTTGACGAGTACGGCGGACCAGCGCATCGGGGCGACGAACTTTTGGAACGGCCTGTACTACTACTGTCAGGCTCGCGTTACTGATCTGTACAATCCCAGCGCTGCACGACGTTTGCCGCCACGCGGCGAGAGGTTCTTTAAGGATATCGGTCTGTAGTAGAGCCCCCTTGGTCGTATGAAACTTGGGTCAGCCGGCGCGGCGGGTGGTCGAGATGGAGATCACCGCGGGCGAGTTCTTCGACGCCCAGCGGATGGTGCCCGAGTCGGCCAGCTCGAGGAGGTGGCGCAGAAGGAGCGGACGGTCTGGGAGGTGCGATCTCCGTCTCGTGGAGCTGCGCGACCAGCCGAAGATCAAGCCTTCGCCGCCTTTAATCCTCGTGTGTCGGCACTGCGTCTAGCGCGAAGCGAAATCTCAACATCGCAGCCGAGCGCCTTGGCGAGCCTCACAAGCGTTCCAAGCGTCATGTTCTGGCTCGGGCTGTTCTCGATGCGTGAGATGTTGGGGGCACTCATGCCGGTCCTGGCTGCCAGTTCGGTCTGGCTCATTCCCGTTTGCTGCCTCAATTTGGCTATCTGAACGCCCACCCGGAGTGCTTTGAGCTCCTCTTCGACGAGACCTCGCAACTCGGGGTCACTCATTTGCTTCTGAAAATAGAGATTCCAACTGGTTACTTTCTTCATACGTGTTTACCTCTCAGTTATCTTTGAGCTTTTCGAGGTGTTGTTCCATACGGGTTTCGGCAACACTGATATCTCGTTCGGGAAGTTTTTCTGTCCGCTTTTCCAGCGCATGTAACAGAACGAAAGTTCGGTTCGGGGCCCCGAAGTAGAGTACGCGGTAGATCTCCCGCCCATAGTGCGCTCGCAGCTCTCGAAGCTTGCCTCGAACCTGGCTTGAGTACGGGAAGGGGAGGGTTGGCCCTTCTTCCTCTAAGAGCTTGACTATCGCGAGGAGCTTCGCCCGACGGCGCTTATCGAGTCCGTCGAGGAACTCTCGCACGGGGCATCCTCCCTCCTCGCTTTCGTAAAACTCTATGAGCCATGGCGGTGTCACGTTCAAGTACGATATACCACATATGGTAAGGTTGTCAAGGGGGCTTGACAAGTCCCCGGGCTGTCGCAGGGTGCAAAATGCCCACGAGATGGGTATAAAGTACCCACGAGGTGTATCCAGGCGCCGGTGACCGGGCGGCGCCCGGGTGGCAGCGGGCGAAGGCATGACAGGCGATCCGAAGGTTCTCAAGCGCGAGTGGACGACGGCCGAGGGCTGGCGCGGGACCCGGGCCGGGATGTGGGCCTGGCTGATCCAGCGCGCCGCCGCCCTCGCGCTGGTGGTAGTGATCGTGCTCCACCTGAGAAACCCCTTCCTCCTGCTGGTGCAGGGGCTACTCCTGGCGCTGGTGCTGCTCCACGGCCTGCTGGGGCTCCGGGCGATCCTCCTCGATTTCGGCCTCCCTGTCCGGCTTCACCGGGCGCTCTTCGCGGGGGCCATCGTTCTCGGCGTCGCCCTGTTTGGTGGCTTCTGGCTGTGGCGGTGGTATTAGACTCGGAGGGGGCCTCGACGGCCCCCTCCGAAGCCTCCCCCCGAGGATTGCGCAGGCGAAGCCTGCGCTCGAAACGCAAGCGCGAAGCGGCGCGGCGATGATATTGCGAGTGTTCCGCTACACGCCCGGCGCACCGGAGCGGATGCAGGAGTACCGTGTCGAGGCGAGGCCAGGCATGACGGTGCTGGATGCGCTCGTGGAGGTCGAGCGCACGCAGGACCCGACGCTCGCTTTCCGCTACGCGTGCCGGGTCGGGATGTGCGGCTCGTGCGCCATGGTGGTCAATGGCCGTGAGCGTTGGGCCTGTCGCACGCTCCTAACCGCCCTCGGCGCGGAGGAGATCGCCATCCGCCCCCTCTACCACTTTCCGCTGGTTCGCGACCTGGTCGTAGACATGGTCCCTTTCGTGGAAAAGATGAAGGCGGTGGGGACCGCGTTCGTGCCCTCGCATGGCGCCGCGGAGTTTGCGCTAATCGGCAGCGACTCGCTGGAGCGACGACAGATCGACCCTACCCTCGAGTGCATCGGATGCGGCGCCTGCCTCTCGGCGTGCACCATGGTGGCCCATGACCCGCGGTTCCCTGGCCCCGCAGCCCTGAACCGCGCCTTCACCCTCATGGCCGACAGCCGGGACGACGGGAAGGTGGAGCGGTGGGCCCCGCTGCTCTCCGAAGACGCCCTCTGGCGCTGCCACGGCCAGGCCAATTGTACCGAGGTGTGCCCGATGGAGCTCTCCCCCACCGACTCCATCCTCCGCTTGCGCCGCCGCGCCGTCATGTCGCTCCTCCGCAGCCACGCGTGAGCGTTCCGCGCGTCGCTGTTTTGGCCGCCACGCCTTGACAGTCGCGCGCGGGGCGTGTTAGCGTAAGGTGCCCGCGTCGCCTCCTGTCCTCAGGGTGGGAGGCGATACGTTTGATGGTCTGAGGTTTGGCGCCGAGGAGACCCGCCGTGATGGTCGATCAGGTCAAAGCCCTGTACCAATCGATGCCGGACAAGCTCGCCCGGGCCCGAAAGAAGTTCGGGCGGCCGCTCACCCTCACCGAGAAGATCCTCGTCGCTCACGCCCACGACTTCGACACCCAGCACTGGGAGCGCGGCAAGGCGCACCTGCGGCTGCGGGTCGACCGCGTGTCCATGCAGGACGTGACGGGGCAGATGGCGATCCTCCAGTTCATGCACTCGGGAAAGAAGCGTGTCGCGGTCCCCAGCACGGTCCACTGCGACCATTTGATCCGGGCCGAGAGTGGCGCGCCGGACGACATGAAGCGGGCGGTGACAGAGAACAACGAGGTCTATAACTTCCTCCGCTCGGCGTCGAAGAAGTTCGGGATCGGCTTCTGGAAACCCGGCTCCGGCATCGTCCACCAGGTCGTGCTGGAGAACTACGCCTTCCCCGGCGGGCTCATGATCGGCGCCGACTCGCACACGCCCAACGGCGGCGGGCTCGGGATGCTGGCGATCGGAGTGGGAGGCGCCGATTGCGGCGAGGTGATGGCGGGGCTTCCGTGGGAGGTGCTCCATCCAAAGCTGATCGGGATCAGGCTGACGGGGAAGATTTCCGGCTGGACGGCGCCCAAGGACGTGATCACCTACCTCTGCGGGCTCCTCACGGTCAAGGGCGGAACCAACAAGATCCTGGAGTACTTCGGCCCGGGGACCGAGTCCATCAGCGCGACAGGGAAGGGCACGATCTGCAACATGGGGGCCGAGCTGGGCGCCACGACGTCCGTCTTCCCCTTCGACCACAGGATGGCGGACTACCTGCGCGCGACCGAGCGAAGCGACATCGCGAAGCTGGCCGAGCAGTACCCCGAGCACCTGGTGGCCGACCCGGAGGTCCACGAAGCCCCCGAGAAGTTCTTCGATGAGATCGTGGAGATCGATCTCTCCACCCTCGAGCCTCACATTGTCGGCCCCCATTCGCCAGACCGCGCCCGCCCCATCAGCCGCCTCGCCGCTGAGGTGAAGGCGAACGGCTGGCCCGACAACTTGAAGGCGGCGCTCATCGGCTCGTGCACGAACTCCTCCTACGAGGACATGCGGCGGGCCGCCCACATCGCCATGCAGGGGCTCAGGGCCGGGCTCAAGGCGAAGGTCCCCTTCCTGGTCACGCCCGGCTCGGACCGGATCTTCCAGACCATCAAGCGCGACGGCCTCATGGGCACCTTCGAGAAGATGGGCGGGACCGTGCTGGCGAACGCGTGCGGCCCGTGCATCGGCCAGTGGAAGCGGTCGGATGTGGGAAAGACCGAGACGAACTCGATCGTCAGCTCCTACAACCGGAACTTCCCCGGCCGCAACGACGGCAGCGCCGTGACGTTGTCGTTCCTGACCAGTCCCGAGATCGTGACCGCGCTTGCCTTCGCGGGGACCCTCGAGTTCGACCCGGTGAACGGGACCCTTACCGCTCCCGACGGGCGCCAGTTTCGGTTCACCCCCCCCGAGGGGGAGGAGCTTCCCCGAGATGGCTTCGCAAAGGGGATGGAAGGGTACGAGGCGCCGGCGGAGGATGGCGACCAAGTTCAGGTCGAAATCTCGCCGACGAGCGAGAGGCTTCAGCTCCTCGAGCCGTTCTCGCCGTGGAACGGCGAGGACTTTCGTGAGCTACCCATCCTCATCAAGACGAAGGGGAAGACTACGACCGATCACATCTCCCCCGCCGGCCCCTGGCTCAGGTTCCGCGGCCACCTCGACCGGCTTAGCGACAACATGTTCCTGGGTGCCCCCAACGCCTTCTACCCGGAGACCGGAAAGGGGATCGATGTGCTGACGGGCGAGTCGGGCGTGCCGATTGCGCAGATCGCCCGGCGGTACAAGGCGAAGGGCATCGGCTCGGTCGTGATCGGAGACGAGAACTACGGCGAGGGATCGAGCCGCGAGCACGCGGCGATGTCACCCCGTTACCTCGGGGTGAAGGCCGTGATCGTGAGGAGCTTTGCCCGGATCCACGAGACCAACCTGGAGAAGCAGGGGATCCTGTCGCTGACCTTCGCCGACCCCAAGGACTACGACCAGTTCGAGGCCAACGACCGCGTGAGCATCGTGGGGCTCGCCGGCCTCGCCCCGGGTCAGCGGGTCCGGGTCATCCTGCACAAGACGGATGGCCGGACCATTTCCATGAGCTGCAACCACAGCCTGACCGATGAGCAAATCGGCTGGTTCAAGGCCGGCTCAGCACTGAACGCAGTGAAATAGGGATGAGGGTGCGCACGCGCCGGTCGAGCGCGGGCTTTGCCCGCGCAACCGTGGAGGGGGAGGTACGGATGGGGGACGGCGTCCCCCTCCGAGTCGAGATCGGCTGGTTCAAGGCCGGCTCAGCAC
>JACQRS010000269.1 GCA_016206385.1 Candidatus Rokuibacteriota bacterium
ATCCGAATCGGAATCGAGCGCGGGCGCAAGACGCGCCCCGACCTCAAGGTCGGCATCTGCGGCGAGCACGGCGGCGAGCCCGCGTCGGTGGAGTTCTGCCACCGGGTGGGCATGACGTATGTGTCGTGCTCGCCCTTCATGGTCCCCATTGCCCGGCTGGCGGCAGCCCAAGCCCGCACCAAGGAGCTTCGCGCCAAGGAGGATCATGGCAATGCGTGAGTTCGAAGGGGTGTTCATCCCGGTTCCCACCCCGTTCCGCGGTGAGGAGGTGGTGACCGAGCGGCTCAAGGCGAACCTCGAGCGCTGGAACCAGACCGACCTAGCCGGGTACGTGCTCCTCGGCTCCACCGGGGAGTTTCCGCTCCTGACCGAGGACGAGCGGGACCGGGTTCTCGTGGCGGCGCGCGAGGCGATCCCTCGGTCGAAGGCCTTCATCGCGGGCACCGGGGCCGAGTCCACGCAGGTCACGATGCGGCGCTCGAAGCGGGCCGCTGAGATCGGGGCCGATGCGGTCATCGTGATCACGCCGCACTACTACAAGAAGAGCCTCACCCAGCCGCAGGCCCAGACCCGCCACTACCTCTCGGTCGCTGATGCCTCTCCGGTTCCGGTGATGCTCTACAACTTCCCGCTCAACACCGGGATCAACCTGGAGCCCGAGACGGTGGCGCGGATCGCCGAGCATCCCAACGTGTGCGGGATCAAGGACTCCTCGGGCAACATCCCCCAGGCGGGGCAGATCATCCACCAGACGCCCAAGTCCTTCCATGTTCTCGTGGGCGCGGCGGCGGCGCTGCTACCGTCCCTCGCCATCGGCTCTTCGGGAGGCATCCTGGCCCTGGCCAACATCGCCGCCCGGGAGTATTGCGAGATCTACGCGCTCGCCCGGCAGGGGCGGTGGGACGAGGCCCGTGAGATCGTCTACCGCCTGATGGTGGTGGACGGGGGCGTGTACGGCCGCTACGGCATCGGCGGGCTGAAGGCGGCGCTGGACCTTCAGGGCTTTTACGGCGGGCCGTGCCGGGCGCCCCTGGCCACGCCGGACGGAGACGCCATCGAGGAGATCAAAGAGGTCCTGGCCGCGGGCGGGGTGCTCTAGTTAAGGGAGGCGACGACGGTGAAGCTTTCAGGTGCACGCATTTTTTTGGAGTGTCTCAAGCGCGAAGGCGTGGATATCGTCTTCGGGCTCCCGGGCGGCGCAGTCCTGCCCATCTACGATGCGCTGTACGACTTCCAGGGGATCAAGCACATCCTCGTGCGGCAGGAGGCTGCCGCGGGTCACGCGGCCGAAGGCTATTCGCGCACGACCGGCAGGGTGGGTGTCGCGCTGGTGACGTCCGGGCCCGCCGCGACGAACCTAGTCACCGCGCTCCAGGACGCCATGATGGACTCCATCCCCATCGTAGCCTTCACCGGTCAGGTCCCCACCCACCTGATCGGCAACGACGCCTTCCAGGAGGCCGACAACGTGGGGATCACGCGGCCCTGCACCAAGCACAACTTCCTGGTCAAGGACGGCAAGGATCTCGCCCCGATGATCAAGGAGGCCTTCTACATCGCCTCCACGGGTCGCCCGGGCCCCGTCCACGTGGACCTTCCCAAGGACGTGCTGGTGAAGGAGTGGGACGTCCACTACCCGGAGCGCGTCCATCTCCGGAGCTACAACCCCACCTACGACGGGCATCCGGGCCAGATCAAGAAGGCGGCGCGCGCCATCCTTCGCGCCAAGCGGCCGGTGCTGTACGTGGGCGGGGGCGTGATCTCGGCCGACGCCTACCGGGAGCTGCTGAAGCTGGCCGAGCTGACCCAGATCCCGGTGACCACGACGCTGATGGGCCTCGGCGCCTTCCCCTCGGAGCATCCGCTGTCACTCGAGATGCTGGGGATGCACGGCACCTACTATGCCAACATGGCGGTCCACAACTCAGACTGCCTGATCGCGGTGGGGGCGCGCTTCGACGATCGCGTGACCGGGAAAGTGGAGTTCTTCGCCCCGAACGCCGAGATCATCCACATCGACATCGACCCGTCCTCGATCTCCAAGAACATCCAGGTCCACATCCCGATCGTCGGGGATGCGCGCCGGGTGCTGGCCAAGCTGATCGAGGCCGTCAAGGAGGAGATGCGCGAGGACGTGCCCTCCATCACGCGCGAGGCGCGCAAGCAGTGGCAGGCCCAGATCGCCGAGTGGAAGGCGAGGTTCCCGCTCCGCTACGACTGGGACGATGAGCTGATCAAGCCCCAGC
>JACQRS010000270.1 GCA_016206385.1 Candidatus Rokuibacteriota bacterium
GGACCCCTACAGTTCCCTGAATCCGCGAAAGCGTGTGCGGTCGATCGTCGGCGAGCCGATCGTCGTCAACCGGGCCCTCCCCCGCCGCGCCGTCACAGCCCGGGTCGCCGGCCTGCTCGACCAGGTGGGGCTGCCGCCGAAGAGCGCCGACCTCTATCCCCACGAGTTCAGCGGCGGACAGCGGCAGCGGATCGCCATCGCCCGGGCCCTGGCGCTCAATCCGAGCCTCGTCGTCCTGGACGAGCCGGTCTCCGCCCTGGACGTGTCCATCCGGGCGCAGATCATGAATCTCCTCAAGGACCTCCAGGCAAGCCTGGGCCTCACCTATCTCCTCATCTCGCATGACCTCGCGACCATGCGCTACATGGCCACGAGCGTCGGCGTGATGTACCTCGGCCGGCTCGTCGAGACCGCCGTGTCGGCTGACCTCTTCTCGCATCCGTGCCATCCGTACACCCAAGCCTTGCTCTCAGCGGCGCTCCCGTCGCATCCCGATATCAGGCGGGAGGAGGTCATCCTACCCGGTGAGGTCCCGAGCCCGCTCCACATCCCACCCGGCTGTCGGTTTCACCCTCGCTGCCCTGCCGCCATGCCGAAATGTGCCGAGGTGGATCCGGAAATCAAGGAAGTCAGCCCCGGCCATCGCGTCGCCTGCCACCTCTACTGAGGCCGGATGCGCGGTTCGCTGTGCTAAGCTGGAGGCGCTTTTCGCCTGACGGAAGCATCCGTGGAGGACACGTCGGCGCGACTGTTGATTTCTGGACTCACATCTGCGACAGCGCTGTACGCGCTCTGATTGGAGGAATGTATGCGCGTCGGGTTGATCGGGTTGGGGAACATGGGTGGGCCGATGGCGCTGAACCTCATGAAGGCCGGACACACACTCGCCGTGCACGACGTGAGGGAGACGGCGGCGGCCCCTCACTTGGAGAAGGGTGCCAAGTGGGCGCAGAACCCTCGCGTCGCCGCCCAAGGAGTCGAGCTCGTCCTGACATCGCTTCCGGGTCCCGCGGAAGTGGAGGCGGTTGCCCTGGGGACTGACGGAATCATTCACGGCGCTGGCAGCGGAGCGATCTACGCGGACCTCTCGACCAGCTCGCCGAGCCTGATCCGTCGGATCCACGCCGGGTTCAAGGCGAAGGGCATTCACGTCCTGGACGCGCCGGTAAGCGGCGGGGTCATCGGCGCCCGGCGCGGCACGCTCCAGGTGATGGTCGGCGGCGATGAGGAGGTGTTCCGCCGGGTGAAGCCAGTCCTTGAGGCCATCGGGGACAAGGTGAGCTACATGGGCGCGATCGGCTGCGGGACGATTGCCAAGCTCGTGCACAACCTGATCGGCATCTGCACCCGCATGGTGGTCGCGGAAGGGTTCACGCTGGGCGTGAAGGCCGGCGTCAGCCCTGAGGCGCTCCTGGAGGCGGTCAAAGGTGGCGCGTTCGGCCAGGGGTTGCTCCTCACCCAGGTGCTCCCGGACATCGTCTTCAAGGGAGACTTTGACACCGTCCGCTTTGCCCTCCGCCTGGCGCGGAAAGACCTCGCCCTGGCCACCGAGCTGGCCCGCGAGTACAACGTGCCCATGGCCATGGCGGCGCTCGCCGAGGAGACCATGCTCGAGGCGATGGCGCGCGGATGGGGCGACAAGGACTTCGCCGCGCCGTTCATGCTTCAGGAGGAACGCGCCGGCGTGAAGGTGCGCACCACGTGATGGCCGCCTGCCTCGACGGCGTGCGAGTTCTGGAGCTGGCCCGTTTTCAAGCCGGGCCGCGCGGCGGGATGCTCCTGGGCGACCTCGGGGCCGAGGTGATCAAGATCGAGTCACCCGGCGGCGAGGAGACGCGCAGGATGCCGCCGCTCGTGAGAGGGCAGAGCGTCTATTTCAGCGTGTACAACCGGGGGAAGAAGAGTGTCTGCCTCGATTTGAGGAACCCCCGGGGCAAGGAGATCTTTGCCGCGCTCGTCGAAAAGTCGGACATCGTACTGGAGAACTTCAGGCCCGGGGTCATGGAGAAGATGGGGTTCGGCTACGCGCGCCTCAGGCAGCTCAACCCGGGCATCATTCTGATCTCGGTCTCCGGGTTCGGCCAGTACGGGCCGTACACGGAGCGCCCCGCGTTCGATTCCCTCGGCCAGGCCATGAGCGGCCTCATGGCCCTGACCGGCCAGCGGGAAGGGAAGCCCATCGCAACCGCCTCATCCGTCGTGGACCGCTACACCGCGCTCCACGCCACGATCGGCGCGCTGGCCGCGCTTCGCCACCGCGAGCGAACCGGCGAAGGGCAGGTCGTGGATGTCTGCCTGCTCGATGCGGCCCTGACCATGGTGGAGATCCCCACCTCGTACTATCTGGCCACGGGCCAGGAGGGTGGCGAAAGCGGGCGGCCGCCCTACCGCGCGAAGGACGGGTGGGTCGTGATCAGCGCCGCGTCGCGGGAGATGACGGGAACGCTCATGCGCATTGTGAAGGGTGAGGCAGCCGGCAGCGAAGCGAGCGACGCGCCCATGGCGGGAAGCACAAGTCTTGACTCCCGGCGGGCCCAGGTCGAGGCGTGGTGCGCAGAGCGGACCGTGGACGAGATCTGCGCCACGCTCCTCACGGCTGGCGTGCCTGCGGCGCCGGTCCGCACCATCCCCGAAGTCGCGCAGGATCCGCACCTCTGGGAGCGCGAGATGCTGGTGAAGATGGACGACCCGGTAGCGGGGGAGATGTATCTGCCGGGCCTCACGATCAAGTTCTCGAAGACCCCGGGCCGTCTCGGCCCCGTGCCGACTCCCGGCCAGCATACGGAGGAGATTCTCTCGAGCCTCCTCGGCTATGACCCGGCCACACTCAACGCGCTCCGGCGGGACGGAGTGATCGCGTGATCCGCCGGGGATGCGCGATCAGGAGGGCGGTCCATGAAGGGTAAGCTGGCGGTGTTTCAGGGGCCCGGCCAGCCGATGGAGCTCCGCGAGTATCCGCTGCCCGAGGTCGGGCCGGCGGATATCCTGGTCAAGATCCGCTGCGCCAACATCTGCGGCTCGGACCTCCACATCTGGCACGGCCGCGGCCCGGGAATGCCCCGGGGCCGTTCGGTGTCCGGCCACGAGATGGTCGGCGAGGTCTTTCGGCTGGGCCGCGAAGTGACGACCGATTGCCTGGGCCAGCCCCTTCGCGAGGGCGATCGCATCGCGTACGCCTACTTCGCGCCGTGCGGCGCGTGCCCGGCC
>JACQRS010000271.1 GCA_016206385.1 Candidatus Rokuibacteriota bacterium
CCGAGAGCGGCCCCGCGATGGAGGCGATGTTGATGATCCGGCCCGCCTTGCGCTCGATAAAATACGGGGCGATAGCCTTGCACGTGAGAAAGATGGACTTCACGTTGACCGCGAAAACCCGGTCCCAGTCCTCCTCGACGTTGTTGGTGAACGGGAGCCCCGGCGGGGACGCCATCCCGGCGTTGTTGACCAGGATGTCCACCTGGCCGAACTCCTGACGGATCCGCTTGAGCGTTCCCTCGACGTCGGTGGAGCGGGTCACATCGGTCTTGAGCGCCAGCGCCTTCCGCCCCATCCCCTGCACTTCTTTGACCACCTGCTGAGCGTTCTCGAACTGGATGTCGGGGATCGCGATGTCCGCGCCCTCCCGGGCCATGCAGTGAACGATGCCGCGGCCGATCCCGCTCCCCCCGCCGGTCACCACCGCCACCTTGCCTTGAAGCCTCATCCGGTACCTCCTAGATCACGCCGTACACCCTGCCCACTGCACGCACCTTCTCCTCGAGCGCTTTCACCAGCCGCGTCACCGCGTGGTTCATCGGAGCCGGAATGCCGAGCAGCTCGGCCTCCCTGACGACGGCGCCGTTCAGCGAATCGATCTCCGTACGGCGGCCCGCCAGGACGTCCTGAAGCATGGAGGGCTGAGCGTTCGGGATCTTCGCCCCGAATTCCCTGATCCAGGCGACCGGATCATCATAGCTGAGCTTGATTTTCTTCGCCTGGGCCACGGCGAAGGCCTCCCTCACATTCGCCTCCATGACCGACGAGGCCCACCGGTTGTCCAGCACCTGTCCGACGCGGAGACCCGTGATGGTGCAGATCGCGCTGAAGCCGACGTTGCCGATCAGCTTGCCCCAGATCAGCGGCTGGATGTCGTCAAAGACCCTGACCCTGAACCCGGCCTTCTTCCACACCTCCGCGATCCGGTCGAGCCGGTCGGTGATGCCGCCGGTGAGCTCGCCCAGGTGGATCGCCTCCCAGCCGTTGTGATGGACGTGGCCGGGAGCGACTACGGAGGCGCCAAACCCGCCGGCGATGCCGACCAGGAGGTTCTTCGGGCCGACGAGCCGCTCCATCCTTTCGGCGTTGCCGAGCCCGTTCTGGATCGTGAGCACCAGGGTGTCCGGCCCGATCATCGGCCGGGCGTTCTCCACCGCCGCCTCGGTGTCCATGGCCTTGGTGGCGACAACCACAAGCTCGCACGCGCCCGCTTCGCGGGCATCCAGCGTGGCATTCACCCTGACCGTCCGGTCTCCGCTAGCACCTTCCACCCGGACCCCACGCTGCCGGATCGCCTCGACGTGGTCCTTCCACACATCCAGGAGCCAGACCTCGTTCCCCGCATCCCCCAGGATGCCGCCATAGACCGACCCCATAGCCCCCGCGCCCACGATCCCGATCTTCATGATGGTGCCTGCTTATTTAGCACACTTGGCCTCCCCTGAATAGCTCCGCCTCAGAGCGCGTCAAAGCCGGCAAGAAAGGAGGTGAGCCCGATGCGCCGGCTGATCGCTCTCGTCGTCGCAACGACTCTCATGGTGGCTGTTTCCGCCCCTGCCGCGCGTGCCGGCACCGCCACCGACGTCGCCCTGGGCCTGGCGTCGTTCGCGGTGTTCAACCAGATCGTGAAGCCGCTCCTCCACCCCAAGCCGGCTCACGCGGTGCCGGTGGTCACGACCCAGCCCGTGATCTACACCACGCCCGCAGTCTACACAGTCCCAGCGCAGGTGACAGTGGTCACGCCGCTCCCGCCTCCGTCCGTGCCGACCGTGGTTCAGTACCCGCACGGGAGGTACGAGCTGCGCGGTGATGGCGTGACGACCCAGTACCAGTGGGTCTGGATCCCCAACCCACCGCCTCCGCCACCCGCGCCGTGAGGGTGTCCGCTTGACGCGGGTCCTGTCACGCCGAGCAGCCCCAGCCGTCCTCGCTCCACCGATCCCCCCGTGGGAAACCCCTTCCGCTGCGGGCGGCTGGGGCGCGCCGCTCGGCGTGCCACCCGCTTCCCTCTCCTTCTAGCGAAGCTGAAGGCCGCGTCGTAACGATCCTCCCGCCCGGGAGAGCTCTTGCCGCGCCTCCGGCGCGCTGAGCCCGCGCCGGGCCATCAGGATCGCGACCTTCGCCCGGCCGTCCGCGGCCTGGAGCAGCCGCCGCGCCCTCGTCCGACTCACTCCGCCCAGCTCCTGAACCAGCCGCTCGCCCCGCGCCCTGA
>JACQRS010000286.1 GCA_016206385.1 Candidatus Rokuibacteriota bacterium
GCACAGGAGGTCGGCGGTTCGAAACCGCCCGAGCCTACCATCTCGCGGTTCCCGAGGGGGGGCGCCCATCGACGAGCGAAGGCGCGTAAGCTGATGCGGACGAAAAGCATCACGAGGGCATACCTCCGTGGTGCTTTTTTTATCTGACTCTATGGCCCAATCCGAAGAAGACCGACACCTGAACTTCGCCGGGGAGTTCGATTGCGCCCCGGAGCCGCTGCCGACGCTCCGGCACTCCGCCTCCCACGTCATGGCCCAGGCCGTCAAGCAGCTCTTCCCCGAAGTGAAGCTTGGGATCGGTCCCGCCATCGAGGACGGCTTCTACTACGACTTCGCCAAGCCGGAGCCGTTCACGGGGGTGGATCTCGAGCTGATCGAGAGACGCATGCGGGAGATCATCGCCCAGGACTTGCCCTTCGTGAGGGACGAGATGCCGCGGGAGAAGGCCATCCGGTTCTTCGAGGCCCTCGGCGAGCCCTTCAAGGTGGAGATCCTCCACACCATCGACGCCCCCACCGTCTCCCTCTACCGCCAGGGCGACTTCGTGGACCTCTGCCGGGGCCCCCACGTGCCGTCCACCGGCTACATCAAAGCGGTCAAGCTGCTCTCGTCCTCGGGCGCGTACTGGCGCGGGAGCGAGCGGAACCCCATGCTCCAGCGCATCTACGGCACCGCCTGGCACAGCCAGGAGGAGCTGGACCGGTACCTGTGGCGCCTTGAAGAGGCGAAACGTCGGGACCACAGGAAGCTCGGGCGCGAGCTGGACCTTTTCGTCTTCCACGATGTGGCGCCCGGCGCGGCGTTCTGGCTCCCCAAGGGGATGGTGATCTTCCGCGAGCTGGAGCGCGTCTGGCGGGAGGTGCACGACGCCAGAGGCTATCAGGAGATCTCCACGCCGATCCTCGTTCACCGAAAGCTCTGGGAGCAGTCCGGGCACTGGGAGCACTACCGCGAGAACATGTTCCTCGTGGACGCCGAGGAGCAGGTCTTCAGCCTCAAGCCCATGAACTGCCCGGAGTCCACGTATGTCTATCGCCAGCACCTGCGCTCCTATCGCGACCTGCCGCTCCGCTTCTCGGAGCTCGGGCGCCTCCACCGCTTCGAGCGGTCAGGCACGCTGGCGGGGATGTTCAGGGTCCGGCAGATCACCATGGATGACGCCCACATCTACTGCCGCCCGGACCAGCTCCAGTCAGAGATCATGGGGGTTATCGAGATCGTCCAGCTCCTCTACGGCACGTTCGGCTTCGAGTCACGCTTCTTTCTGTCCACCAGACCGGCCAAGGCGATGGGAGACCCCGCCCTCTGGGAGCAGGCGGAGGTCGCGCTTGCGGAAGGGCTCCAGAAACGCGACCTCCCGTACGAGGTGCGCGCGGGGGAAGGCGCATTCTACGGCCCGAAGATCGACGTGGTCATCTCCGACGTCCTCGCCCGCGACTGGCAGCTGGCCACGATCCAGCTCGACTTCGTGATGCTACCGGAGCGCTTCGGGCTCGAGTACATCGACTCCGACGGCCAGGCCAAGCGGCCCGTGGCCATCCATCGGGCCATCTACGGCTCCTTCGAGCGCTTCGTCGGAATCCTCACCGAGCACTTCGCCGGCGCCTTCCCGACGTGGCTCGCCCCGGTGCAGGCGCGGGTGCTCCCTGTGAGCGAGAAGACCGCTCCCTATGGCCGCGAGGTCTTCGAGCGTTTGCGAGAGGCAGGCGTCCGCGCGGAGCTGGACGACCGCAACGAAAAGTTGGGCTACCGGATCCGCGAGGCCCAGCTGCAGAAAGTCCCCTACATGCTGGTGGTGGGTGAGCGCGAGAGCCGGGAGGGGAGCGTGAGTCTCCGCCGGCGCACCGGGGAGGACCTGGGCCAGATGGAGCTCTCGCGGGTCCTCGCCGAGCTGGCAGCGGAGATCGCCAGCCGGTCAGTCACCTTAACCTTGGGCCGCTCCCAGTGAGCCAGGGCCCGCCGCCCCGTGCCCTCAGGGCCCGGGGAGGAAGACACCGGGTGGCCGTCAGCGGCCCCAGATCTGGGGAGTGTCGCGATCCAGTCTAGGTCGATTCGCATCAACGAGGACATTCGGGCTCGAGAGGTGCGGGTCGTGAGCCCGGAGGGTGAGCAGCTGGGAATTCTCCAGATCGCCCAGGCGCTCGAGGCCGCGGCCCAGCGGGGCCTGGACCTGGTGGAGGTGGCGCCTGAAGCCAACCCGCCAGTCTGCCGCATCATGGACTTCGGGAAGTACAAATACCAGCAGGCCCGGCGGCAGAAGGAGGCCCGGAAGAAGCAGACCATCATCCAGGTGAAGGAAGTCAAGATGGGCCCGAAGACCGACGCCCACGACTTCGAGTTCAAGGCCAAGCACGTCCGGCGGTTTCTGGGGGAGGGGCACAAAGCCAAGGTCACGGTCCGGTTCCGGGGGCGGGAGATGGCTCACACCGACCTCGGATGGAAGATGCTCCAGAAGATGGCCGCCACCCTGGCTGACGTTGCCGTCATCGAGCACGTGCCGAAGATGGAGGGGCGGATGCTCACGATGCTCCTCTCCCCGAAGCCCCACCACTGAGTTCCGTATCCCCTCACCCATCCTCTCCCCCGTGGGGGAGAGGGCGGGGTGAGGGGTGACAACAGAGCTGAGCCATGCCCAAGCTCAAGACAAAGCGGAGTGCAGCCAAGCGCTTCAAGGTGAGCGCGGGGGGGAAGATTCTGCGGCGCAAGGGGTGGAAGGGCCACCTCCTGGAGTGGAAGCCTCCCCGACGCAGGCGGCGGCTCAGGAAGCCCACCCTGGTCTCGACGGCCGACGCCAAGCGGATCCGCCGGCTGATTCCGAACCTCTAGTCGAAAGGAACCCAGGCTATGCCACGCGCCAAGGGCGGGGTCAAGACCCGCCGCCGTCACAAGCGGATCCTGAAGAAGGCCAAAGGCTACGTCGGCGGACGACACCGCCTCTACCGGACCGCCCGAGAGACCGTGCTCCGCGCCGGCGCCTTCGCCTACCGCGACCGCCGCGCCAAAAAGCGCCGGTTCCGTTCCCTCTGGATCATCCGCATCAATGCGGCCGCCCGCGCGCTGGGCCTCTCCTACAGCGCCTTCATGAACGGGCTCAAGAAGGCCGGCGTGACTCTCGATCGGAAGGTCCTGGCCGAGCTGGCGGTGGCGGATCCGGGCGCCTTCGCCAAGCTGGCCGAGACCGCCAGGGCTCAGGGTGGCCGATAAGCGGGTAAACGAGATCCTCGAGGGCGTCAAGGCGGGGCTGGCCGAGGCCCGGACGGTCGCCGAGCTGGAGGCCCTCCGCGTCAAGTACCTGGGCCGGCGGGGCGTCCTCACCCGTCTCCTCAGGTCGATCCCCTCGCTGCCCGCGAGCGAGCGGCCCGAGCTGGGCCGGCAGGCCAACCAGGCCAAGGTCGAGATCGAGGCGCTCCTGGAGCGGCGCCTGGCGGAGGTCAAGCGGGCCGAGCGTGAGCGGGAGCTGGCCGCCGAGCGGCTGGACCTGACGCTGCCGGGCAGGCGGCCGCCTTTCGGCACGGTGCATCCGCTCAGCCGCGTTCAAGACGAGATCATCGAGATCTTCCTCGGGCTGGGCTTCGCCGTGGCCGAGGGGCCGGAGGTGGAGTCGGACTTCTACAACTTCGAGGCCCTCAACATCCCCAAGGAC
>JACQRS010000287.1 GCA_016206385.1 Candidatus Rokuibacteriota bacterium
ACCGAAAGCCCGGTCTGGCCGCCCTTGAGCAGGAACCGGTAGCGCGCGTTGGTGTCCTCGGCGGTGCCGAAGCCCGCGATCTGCCGCATGGTCCACGGCCGGGCGCGGTACATGGTGGGGTAGGGACCGCGGGTGAAGGGGAACTGGCCGGGGAAGCCGAGCTGTTCGGCGTAGTCGAAGCCTTCGAGATCGGCCGGCGTGTAGAGCCGGTTGAGCTCCCGTCCCGACAGCGTGGTGAAGGCGTTCTGGCGTTCGGGCTGCCGGGCCTGAAACGCGCGGAGGACTCGCTCCTCCCATGCCGTCTGCTCCTGCTTGATGGCCTCGATCCACTTTGGATCAAACATGGCTTCCCTCTTGATCCCCCAGAATCGTGACCCCATCGCGCCCGTGTCCGAGGCGGCTCGGGAGCCGCTTGTAGAAGAGCAGCTCGCGGGAGCCCTGGGGGAGATTGTCGATGTAGCCGCTCGCCGTGAAACCGAGAGCGCTGTGCATCCGGATGGAAGCGGCGTTGGTCTCCTCGGTGGAAGAGAAGAGCCGGGGGCTCAGGCTCTCGGCCTCCACGGCCTGGTACAGCGCACGGGCGATTCCCTTCCGGCGACGCTCAGGCTCCACGACGACGAGCGAGACGAATGTGCAGTTGAACCAGTCGGTCCGGTACACCACAAACCCTACCACATCTCCGCCTTCGCTGGCGACCAGGAGTTGCCCGCGATCCAGCGCCACCTGGAGAAAGGGCTGGCCCCGACGGGAATCCATCAGCTCGGTTGCCAGCTCGACGCAGGCAGGAAAGTCTTCGACCTGACCATAGCGGATCTCAACCATTCCCGGCTCCTTCGCTCGAGCGAAGCTCTCTGAAGAGGTCGCGGTTGTCCATCACCCGCCGCGCCTTGAACTCGGTTCGGGGCAGCGCGTCGGGAGGCATGAGCTGGACCTTGGCCCAGAGGCCGATGGCGGCCCGGACGCGCTCGGCGATGTCCCGCCTCAGCGCCTCCAGCACTTCGGGATGCCCCTCCGCCCGCGCCGCCACCTCTTGCGTGAACTCGGCCTGGACCACCAGCTCGTCCATCGTCTCCTCACGCGAGATGATGATCCTGAACTCCTCCCCGAACCCCCGCGCGGCGCGCAGCACCTCCTCGATGGCGCTCGGGTAGACGTTTTCACCGCGGACGATGAACATGTCGTCCACCCGGCCGTAGATCCCCTTGGGCAGACGCGGGTAGGTCCGGCCACACTCGCATGGGGCGTCGGTCCAGCTCGAGAGGTCGCCGGACCAGAAGCGGATCATGGGCTGTGAGGTCCGCTCGAGATGAGTGTAAACCGGCACGCCCTCCTTGCCGTACGGGACCAGCTCTTTCGTGTCAGGGTGGAGCAGCTCTGTACAGACGATGTCCTGCCACAGATGCATGCCCGTGCGGAAGGCGCACTCGCCGTTGGTCATCCAGGGGGTCGTCTCGGCGGTGGAGCCGGTGTCAACGCAGATCCCGCCGTAGGCCTCCTCCAGCCGGCGCTTGGTGGACGGGATGGAGGCTCCGGGCTCGCCGGAGAAGAAGAGGATCTTGATGCCGAACTCTTTGGGGTCGATCCCCTCCTGCCGCGCTTTCTCCGCCACATACAGGCCGTAGGATGGCGTGCCGTAAAAGGCCGTGGGCTTGATGTCCCGGAGCCAGCGGAGCGCCTGGAGGGTCTGGCCGGGCACGCCGGCGCCGAAGGGAAACGAGACGCACCCAAGGCGCTCGGCCCCGGCCAGGGCGCCCCAACCTCCCATGTAGAGGGAGAAGAACGAGCCGAAGAACACCGTGTGGCCCGGGCGGAGCCCGAACCCCCACATGATCCGCGCATGCGCGTTGGCGATCCGGCGCCAGTCGTCCCGCCCGATGGCGAAGGCGGTGGGCTTCCCGGTGGTGCCCGAGGTGCCGTGGATGTGGAAGACCTCGTGGGGCTCGATGCAGAGGTAGGAGCCGAAGGGCGGGCGGGCGGCCTGATCCTCCCTGAGCTCCTGCTTGGTGAGGACCGGCACCTTCCTGAAATCGTCCAGGCTTTTGATGTCACCGGGCTCGAGGCCCGCCACCTTCCACTTCCGCCGGTAGAAGGGAGCCCGCTCCCAGGCCCAGCTCATCACCCCCTGGATCTTCTGGAGGATTTCGCGCTCGCGCGCCTCGGGGTCCTGGCACTCCCGCTCTTTGAACCAATAGGGAGAGCCGGGCTCGGGCCAGTAGCCCTCGTCGTAGCGGGGCGGCCAGGAGGTCATCGCGCGTTGAGGAAGGCCCGGAGCGCCGCCTTGACCTTCGGGTTCTGGCCCATGAGCACGGTGTAGTGGTTGGTCTTCGGGACGACGACGAGCTTCGACCTGGGGATCGCCCGGACCATCGCCTCCGCCTCCTCCTGGGTCATCAGACAGTCGGTGGCGGTGAGGAGGCCCTCGGGAGCGCGCAGAATCAGGGTGGGGCACTTCACCTGGTGGTGATGGACCCAGAGGCGCTCTCGCGCCAGATTTGCCAGCTCCTCCTCGATGGCATGCTTGACGACCTTGGAGCGGACCGCGCCTGAGGGCAGCACCTCCACGTCATAGCGGAAGTAGCGCTCCAGGTGGTCGTTCCAGCGACCGGCAAACATCGGGAGGCCCTTGAGCCGCTCGAGAAAGGCCGCCATGGACGGGAAGTCGACGCCGAGACGGCTGAGGGCGGGAGCGAGGGAATCCAGGACCTCGGCTCTCACGTCGATCCCTCCGTCAACCAGGATCAGCTTGAAGACGCGCCGAGGGAAGCCGACGGCAAAGCGGAGGGCGATGGCAGCGCCAAGGGAGTGACCCATGACAACGGCCTTCTTGAGTCCGAAGTGGTCGAGCAGCGCGGCCAGGTCCTGGCAGTGGATCTCGAGGCTGTAGCCCTTCTCGGGCTTGTCGCTGTCCCCGCGCCCCCTGAGGTCGTAGGCAATCAGCCGGTAGTCGGGCGCGAGAACATCGGCCATCGAGGTCCAGCAGGTGTGGTTGGCGGTGAGGCCGTGGATGCAGACGATGGCAGGGCCCTTGCCCGGCCACTCGCTCACCGCAAGCGAGACCCCATTCACCGTCGCGCGGGGCATGGCGATCCTATTCGACTTCGGCGCTGAGGCGGACAGGTCGGCGCCTCATTCGCGCCCTCGGCCCAGCCGGTTCACGAGGGCATCAAGCGCACCGGCGACCCGCTCCACCCGGGGCTCCACTTCCAGCGTCTCGAGCAGTTCCTGGCGCAGGTCCAGGTCGGGCAGGACAGCAGAGGCGATGCGATCGACGAGGACGCCCGGGGGTTGGCCGTCAGCGAGCACGGAGTCCAGCAGGTTTGCCGGGCGGTCGAGTGCCCGGAGCAGAAGCGCGCACGCTTCGCGAATGCGGGAAAGCCACCGGGACACGTCGGTTGCAGGCGGGATGTCATCCAGGCGGTCGGCAACCGCGATGCGGTAGAGGGTGTCGGTGGGCAGCTCCAGCCTGATGCGAATCCGGCACTCGCCTTTGACGATGATGTTGTAGCGGCCCGTGGCGAGACGCTCCCAGTTGATGATCTCCCCGGCGCCCGCGACGGCGTGGACCGCTGGCGTGCCCGCGTAGATCGGCTCGTATCCCGGCCGGAGCCTCACGATGGCCAGTCGTCCATCGCGAGCCAAGGCGTCAGTGACCATCGCGCGGTAGCGCGCTTCGAAGATGTGCAAGGGCTGGAGCGTGTGGGGAAAGAACGTGAGGTCGGGGAGGGGAAAGATGGGGAGGACGATTCGCGACTCCCAGGGTTTCCCGGCCACCGGCTCGCCTCTCTCGCGCCGTTCGGCTAGGGCACTCGCAGGATCGAGAACGGGCGCATTCCTCCCGTTCCCACCCGCGAGACCTGACCGGTCCCCAGCTCCACCACGGTCAGCTCGTCGTGCCCCCCGAGGGCGAAACCGCCCGTGAGGTAAACCCGGCGGCCTTCGGAATCCAGCGCCATCTGCTCGTGGTCCTTCCCCAGCGGAATCCGCCGAAGCTCCGCGAACGTCTTTGCGTCGATCTCAGACAGGGAACCGTCTCCGCCGAAGACATTGTTGGCGAGGTAGAGGCGGCGTCCGTCAGCGGAGAGGGCGATCCCGTGCTGGTGGGCATTGATCGCGAGCCGGTGGACGGTGACCGTAAAAGTGGCGCTGTCGATCGTGGCCAACGCCCGGCCCTGGAAGGGGAGATACAGCATCGTCCCATCCGGCGCCATCGCCAGGTAGTGAGGCTTGTCAAACGCCCCCTCGCCGAGCGGCTTCAGGGAGATCGTCCGGCGCTTGGCCAGCGACGCGGCGTCGATCACGGAGAGGGAAAAGCCATCGTGCTCGGGGACGTAGAGCGTCTTCCCATCGGGCGAGAGATAGATGCCGAAGGCGCGCTCGCCGATCGGAACCTGCCCGCGGGGGCGGCCGCCACGCAACTCCACAGCAAAGAGCCGATCCCCACCGCTCAGGTGGACCGCGACATAGCAGACGGCGCCGTCGCGGGAGAGGGCCACGCCCATTCCCTGGCCGCCCAGCGACACGCGCTGCTCGACGGCTCCGGCCTCGAGGTTCACGGTGGCCAGGCCGGCTGCGTAGGAGACACAGGCCACCTTTCCGTCCGGCGTCACGGCCACGCCCCACGCCCGCTCGCCAACCGGAATCCTCTTGCGTACCGTGAGGGAGGCCTCGTCCAGGATCGCCAGGTTGCCGGACCCGCGATTCGTGATGTAGAGGGTCCCCGCCTCCGCCGAGTGGGGTAGAAGGGCGCAGAGCGCGCTCCCGAGGGCCAGGACGAAAGGCCGCCACATTCTTCGTCGCTGCTCGGCCGAATGCATTTGTAGGGGAAGCCTAGCCCGCATCACTCTGACAGTCAAGGACGGGCTCGGCATCAGTCCGTCGTACAATTCTGACACCATGGGCGCCCGACTGCCCCGCCGCTGGCCCCTGACGGTCGCTGAGGCGCGTGAGCTTCAGGAGAGATTCTCCTCCATGGTGGAACTCACGGGTGGGCCGAAGCGCGTGAGGCTCGTCGCCGGAGCGGACCTGGCCTACCGCAGCGATGGCGGCCTGGCTTGGGCGGCTGTGGTGCTGCTGACCATGCCCGATGGGCGCCTGGTGGAGTCAGCCAGCGCAGCCGGGCCGCTACGGTTCCCCTATGTCCCGGGCTACCTCTCGTTCCGCGAGGGACCGCTGCTCCGCGCGGCCTTCGGGCGCCTCCGCGCGCGCCCCGATCTCTGCCTCTTTGACGGCCAGGGGCTGGCGCATCCTCGTCGCTTCGGCCTCGCCTGCCACCTCGGAGTCCTCCTCGACCTTCCGAGCGTGGGATGCGCCAAGTCGCTGCTGGTGGGGGAGTACGAGGAGCCGGGGCCCGACCGCGGGGACTGGAGTCCTCTCCGCCTGGACGGGAGGCGCGTCGGAGCAGTGGTGAGAACGCGCGAGGGAGTGAAGCCGATCTTTGTCTCGCCGGGACACCGAATCGGGATCTCTCAGTCGGTCCGCTGGGTGCTTGCCTGCTCTCGCTTCCGTGTGCCCGAGCCGATCCGGCTCGCCGAGCAGCTCGTCAACCGCCTGCGGTCCTCTCCCCTGGGGGGGAGAGGCAATGAGGTGAGGGGGCGTCGTCAGTACGTCCCCGGCCGGATCTCGCGATAGAGGGCCTTCAGCTTTTCGGCGCTGAAGTCGGACGCCTGGCAGGTCTGGATGATCCGGCGCTCAGAGGCCTCGACCTTGGCGACGGCGTCCGGGATCTGGGCGGCGATTTCGGGGGGGATCGAGACCACGCCGTGCTGGTCGAAGTGGAGGAGGTCGCCGGGCTGCACCCAGAGCCCGCCGACCTTGACGGGGAGCCCGAAGTCCACCAGATGGACCCAGGCGTGGGAGACCGAGACGTGGGCGGCCGCGAACTGGAACCCCAGCGCACGCACCTCATCCAGGTCGCGCACCGAGCCGTCGGTGATCACGCCGACGCAGCCCAGGGCTCTGTGGATGTTGGCCTGCACCTCGCCCCACTGGGCGCCCTGTCCGCGCGGGTCGTCGAGGTCGTGGACGACGACACGGGGCGCGGGGAGGGAGAGGATATAGTCCCACCAGCCGAAGATGCTGGCCCGGTGGCCTTCCTGGGGCTCGGGCTCGGCGCGGATCAGCGCTGTGACCGCGTAGCCCACCATCGGGCCCAGCTCGGGGAAGAGCGCGCGGATCTCGGAGGACATGAACCCGAGGCTCCTAGACCTGACCTTGAAGGTCTCGCTGGCGTTGGCCACGCTGGGGCTGGTGATCTTTCTGAGGGCGTTGAGGTCGTGATCGGTCAAGGGCACGGGGCGCCTCCTTTAATGGCTTGTTCCAGAGCCTCAAGGGTGGGCTCGATGGTCGGGATCTCCGAGAGTCGGTGCTCCAC
>JACQRS010000267.1 GCA_016206385.1 Candidatus Rokuibacteriota bacterium
ACCCACGACTGGGTGATGGTCAGCGTGGCGCCTGACCCGGGACGCGCTGGACCGCGGAGGCGACCACGCCCTGTCGCCTGGTCCGCCGGAATCCCGCCTGCGGTGCTGAAGCATGTTGTGGTGCTCCCGTGGAACGACATCGAGGCGTGCGAGCGGATCGTGGCGCGAGAGCGCAAGAACCTGGCCGCCGTGCTGGTAGATCCGCTCCTCGGCATCGGCGGCGTCATCCCCCCGGCTGATGGGTTTCTCCAGCGCTTGCGACAGCTGACAGAGCGCGCGGGCATCCTGCTCATCTTCGACGAGGTGATCTCCTTCCGGGTCGGGCCCGGCGGGGCCCAGGAGCGCTTCGGTGTCCGGCCGGATCTGACCACCCTGGGAAAGATCATCGGCGGTGGCCTGCCGGTGGGCGCCTTCGGCGGCCGGGCTGACGTCATGGCGGTCTTCGACCCGAGGGGCGGCCGCGCCCGGCTGAGCCACGGCGGTACCTTCAACGCCAACCCGATTACCATGGCGGCCGGCGCTGCCACGCTGGCCGAGCTGACCCCGGAAGCCTACCGGCGGTTGGACGTGCTGGGCGAGCGCCTGCGGGCCGGCGTGACGGCGCTTCTGAAGCGGCTCGGCCGCCCCGGCCAGGTGTGCGGCGTGGGGTCTCTCTTCTGCCTCCACTGGACCGATGCCCGGCTCACCGACTATCGCTCGAGCCGGCCGGCCGACCCCAAGGCGCCGATCCGGGTCTTCATGGGGCTCCTCAGCGAGGGGATCCTGCTCACTCAGCGCGGGCTGGGGTGTTGCTCCCTCGCCATGACCGATGCCGACGTGGACCACTTCGTTCAGGCGCTGGGAGCGGTACTCGAGAGGGAGCCATGAAGGTCACGCGGGTGCGTCCCCACCTCCTGTCCGTCCCCCTCCCCCGTCCCATCAGGACGGCGATCCACGACATCAGCGCCGTGGACACGGTGTTCGTCGAGGTGGAGACCGACGCCGGGGCCGTGGGGATGGGCTACTGCTTCGCCTTCGGGCGCCACCGGGCACGGGCGTTGCACGCCCTGGTCGAGGACCTGATCCCCATCTACCAGGGCCAGGACCCCCACGCGGCGCGGGCGCTCTTCGACAGCGCCTGGCGCTCCATCAACTTCCTCGGCCACGCGGGCGTGGCGGTGATGGCGCTGGCCCCGCTGGACACGGCGTGCTGGGACCTGGCGGCCCAGGATGCAGGGCTCCCGCTCTTCAGGTTCCTCGGCGGCACCCGCGAGAGGGTCCCGGCCTACGCCTCGTCGGGCCTCTGGTTGGACTACTCGGTCGATCAGCTCGTGTCCGAAGCCAGGAGCTTCCTCGCTCAGGGCCATCGCGCCATGAAGATGCGGCTCGGTCGCTCGCCGAAGGAGGACATCGAGCGGGTGCGCCTCGTCCGTGAGGCAATCGGTCCCGACGTGAAGCTCCTGGCTGACGTCAATCAGGGGTGGAACGAAGCCACGGCGATCCGGGTGGGGCGGGAGCTGGAGCCGTTCAACCTCTTCTGGCTCGAGGAGCCGCTCCCGTACGAGAACCTGGAGGGCTGCGCGCGTGTCGCCGCGGCGCTGGCCACCCCCATCGCCACGGGCGAGACCGATTACGGGCCGCTCGCGATGAAGCGCCACCTGGAGCTACGCGCCGCCGATATCCTGATGCCCGACCTCCAGCGCATGGGCGGCATCACCGGGTTCCTGAACGCGGCTACCCTGTGCGAGGCCTTTCACACGCCGGTCTCCTCTCACCTGTTCATGGAGGCTTCGTGCCACCTCCTCGCTGCCGCGCCCAACGGCCTGATCCTGGAGCACATGGCGTGGTGGCAGGAGCTGTTCGAAGACGGGCTTCGGCTCGTGGACGGTCACGTGCTCCTTCCCGACAAGCCGGGGATCGGCCTCGGCCTGAACCGGAAAGCCCTGGAGCGATTCAGGGTGTAGGAGGGGGAGGACGATGCGACGGATCGTGAGGAAGGACGAGGCGGAGCGCCGCGAAGCCAGGGACGGGTTTCCGCGGACCGTGTACCTCATGATCGAGCCCCGGACCGCGGGCGCCGAGCACCTCGCCATGGGGAGCGAGGAGGTGCCTGCCGGGAGCCAGATCCCGCTCCACGTCCACGCCGAAGCAGAGGAGATCCTGTTTCTCTATGAGGGTGCGGGCCGCGCGCGGCTGGCGGGCCAGGAGGTTGAGGTGGGTCCCGAGACCGCGATCTTCATCCCGCCCGGGACGCCGCACGGCTTTGTGAACCACACCCACGAGCCGGCACGCCTCACCTGGACCTTCTCGCCGCCGGGGGAGGAGGCGAAGTTCAGGGCCGCCGAGGCGTGGAAGCACGTGCCCGCGGCCGCGGCAAGCGAGCGGGGGACCGGAGACCGTCGGGACTAGAAGGCGCTACTCCCCGAACACCAGGTTGGGCAGCCAGAGCGCGGTCTCGGGGAAGAAGAACACGATGGCCAGGCCGATCATCTGGAGCGCCATGAAGTCGAACATCCCCCGGTAGATGTCCTTCAGCTCCCACTGGGGCACCACAGCCTTGAGGTAGTACGCGGCCATCGCGACCGGAGGGGAGAGGAACGCGGTCTGCAGGTTCACCGCGACGAGCGTGCTGAACCAGACCAGGTCAAACTTCATCGCCACGACCACGGGGACAAAGATGGGGAGGAAGATCAGGACGATGGCCGGCCATTCCAGGGGCCACCCCAGGACGAAGATCACGCCCATCAGGATCGCTAGGAGGACGAGCGGGGCAACCGGGAGCGCCAGCATCGCGTTGGCGATCATGGTGCTCGTCCCGAGACGCGTAAACACCGAGCCGTAGATGTTGGAGGCCACCGCCAGGAAGAGCACCAGGCTGGAGGTCTGAAGGGTCCTGAGCGAGGCGTCCTTGAGGACCTGCCAGGTCAGCCTTCGGGAGATCAGCACGAAGAGCGTGGACGCAAAGGCGCCCATCGCCGCGGCCTCCGTCGGAGTGGCCAGCCCGGCAATGATGCTTCCCAGAGCGGCAAAGATTATCACGGCCATGGGGATGAGTCCGGCCAAAAGCTCGCGGACGATCTCGCCGTAAGACGTGGCGCGCTCCTCGAGAG
>JACQRS010000268.1 GCA_016206385.1 Candidatus Rokuibacteriota bacterium
CCTACGTGTTCGGGAACATGGGGGCGTTCCTGGTGGTGGAGGCGGTGGCCCAGGCTGAAGGGTCTGTGCATTTGAACGCGTTCCGGGGCCTGGCTCAGCGTTCCCCCCTCCTGGCCCTGGCCATGCTCCTCTTCCTCCTCTCGCTCGGGGGGATCCCCTTCGTGGCGGGGTTCTGGGCCAAGCTCTACGTCTTCTGGGCGGCGGCCCAGGTGGGGCTCTACTGGCTGGTCGCACTCGGCGCGGTGCTCACGGTGGTCGCGCTTTTCTACTACCTCGTGATCGCCAAGCGGATCTACATCGAGGCCCCAGAGCGCTCGGGGCGGATCCCGGTCGCCCCGCCCCTGAGTCTATCTATCCTCCTCTGCGCCCTCGGCGTGGTGGCCCTGGGGGTGTACCCGAAGCCCCTCGTCACAGCCGCCCTGCGCGTCGCCTCGGGGCTCTTTTGAGAGGGAACCTGTGGGGCTAAGTACCTATCTCAACACGCTCTCACCTAGAAACAGTTGCGCGAATTCTGTCAGTCAGCTTAGTTCTCAGGTCCTCCGGCGTTGACCACGTTCGTCGTCATAGCCACACGACCTTCATGTCCTTCTCGACTGCCCGAAACTCAGGATCGCCTGTGTAGACATCCGCCTTTCTCTGCTTGGCCAAGGCTGCGGCGAAGCAATCCGCTAACGACATCTTTCGCGTCGCCTTGATCTGGCCGGCCAGTTCGGCCAGGTGTTGATCGGCTGGGACAATCTCGATAGGCAGACCCAGGAGCTTCAGGCGGATCTCGTTCCACCGGTCGGCGCCGATTTTTCGCTCGACCTGATAGCGTACCTCCGCCCAGTTGGGGGCCGAAATCAGGACCTCCTGATCGGCCGCAACTGCCTTCTCGAAGAGATCCGCAACCGTCTCGTAGCCGTCCTCCTCGAACAGGAAGGCCAGCACTGCGTAGCTATCGAGGACCGAACTTCGCACCCTTGGCCTCCTCGCGCTCTTTGTCTCGGGCCCGCTCCTTGAGGAGTTCTTGGGTGGCAGGACCCTCGCCCTTGAGCAGGCCGCAGACGCTCCGGATGTACTCTCGGGTGAGCGGCTGGAAGATGATCTCGCGCTCTCCTTCGATGAAGCGGACTTTAGTGCCGGGCTTGATCCCGTACTTGCGGCGAAGTCGGGCCGGGATGACTAACTGCCCCTTGCTTGTGACATAGGCGACATCCATGATGGTTTACCTCAGAAAATGTTTTGTATATCTTACAAGTGTAGTTTAGTAAGTCAAGATCTATTTCGTAAGTTGCGAAGAGATATCTAGGGGCTAAACGCATACCGACGGTCGGGTGTTTAAAGGTTTGACGGTGTGGGTTTAAGGCTGTAGAGTTGTACTGACCGGTTGGTACAGACCCATGGTGGTAGCGGCTAAAAGCACAAAAGATCAAATACTTGACGTGGCGAGCCGCCTCATCTCGGTGAAGGGGTACCACTGCACCTCCCTTGACGATGTCTTGCGCGAAAGTGGGGTCGGAAAGGGGAACTTCTACTACTACTTCGACAGCAAGGAGGCGTTGGGTTACGCGATCCTCGAGCGGATCGCCAAGGCGTTCGTCGAGCGGACCCTTGAGCCGAGCTTCGACGACTTGGCCCGGTCGCCCCTCGGACGCGTCCATCGCTTCCTGGACCTGATCCTGGAGTCTCAGCGGGAGCGTAACTGCGTGGGGGGCTGCCCCATGGGGAACCTGGCCTCCGAGCTTTCCGATGTCCACGAGGGCTTCCGCCAGCGCCTGGCTCAAGTGTTCACGCTCTGGCGGGGGCGGCTGAGCCGAGCGCTCGTCGAAGCCCAGGCCCGAGGGGAGATCTCCGGGCGGGCCGAGCCGGCCCGGCTCGCTCAGTTCGTGGTGGCGGCCCTCGAGGGGGCGATCTTGATGGCAAAGGTGACGAAAGAGATCGCGGTCATGGAAGAGTGTGTCGCCGAGCTCAAGGCGCACCTGGCGCTCTATACGGGTTCCTGAGCTGGGTCACGAGGGGAGAGCGGCGATGAGTCGGCTGATGGTTCATCCACCCCGGGCGCGGGCCCGGGATCGCGACGAGGCGCTTCTGGACGGGCTCCGTCGCGAGGCCCGGGAGGCGACCGAAACCCTGGTCAATCGCTACGGCGATCGCGTGTGGCGGCTCGCGTTCAGGATCACCGGCAACCGGCAGGATGCCGAGGAGGTGGCCCAGGACGCGCTCTGGACCGCCGCCCGGAAGATCCAGACGTTCAAGGGGGAGTCGGCCTTCGGGAGCTGGCTCTACCGCATCACCACCAACACCGCCTACCAGAAGCTCCGCGCGCGTCACCGCCACCGCCTGGAGACGTCCTGGGAAGAGCTGCTGCCGCACTTCGACCAGGAAGGCAGGCACGCGGCGCTGCTGAGCGACTGGTCGACCAGGGTGGATGACCCCGTGCTCCAGGGCGAGCTCCGAACCGTGCTCCGATCCGCCATCGAGTCCTTGCCGCCCGACTACCGGACCGCCTTCCTGCTCCACGACTTGGAGGGAATGTCGAACCCGGAGATCGCGAGGATGCTGGGAATCGGCCTGCCCGCGGTCAAGTCCCGCGTGCATCGCTCCCGGCTCGTCCTCCGCCAGCGCCTGGGCCGCTACATGGCCACCGTCTGAACCAATTCTGGAGGCTCCATGCCCACGGTGAAGAGCGATCCGAGCTGGTTGGCCGAGTTCAGGGCGCGGTACGGGCCCTGGTGGGCGGAGGCGCGCCCGCTGATCGAAGCCCACCAGTATGCCCCGGCGTTCAAGAGCTACCCCTGGCCCACCTTCGCCACCGCGCCCTGGGCTCCCGTGAGCAAGCCCCTCTCGGCCAGCCGGCTCGCAGTGGTCACCACCGCCGGGCTCTACCGGCCCGGCGTTGAGGCCCCCTTTCAGAGCGAGAACCCCGAGGGTGACTGGAGCTTCCGAGCTCTGCCGCGGGAGGTGGACCTCAAGGCCCTGGCCATCGGCCACCTGCACTTCTCCCACGAGGTTGCCGAGGCGGACATGAACACGATCCTTCCCCTCGAGCGGCTGGCCGAACTGGAGGGCAACGGCGTGATCGGTGAGCTGGCGCCGACCCATTACAGCACGATGGGCTACGTGACCCGCGCCGCCGACCTGGCGGAGGAGACCGCCCCGGCCATCGCTGCCGGGATGAAGGCGGAGGCGGTGGACGTGGCCCTCGTGATCCCCGTCTGACCTGTCTGCCACCAGTCCGGCGGACTGGTCCAGCGCGAGATCGAGGCGTGGGGCATCCCGACGATCTCCCTCTCCAACAATCCGGCTGCCACGGCCCGGGTGAGAGCCCCCCGCTGGGCGCGCGTGCGCTTCCCGCGCGGGAGCATGCTGGGGGAGCCCGGGAACCGCGAGAAGCAGTTGAACGTGCTGCGCGACACACTCCAGTGCCTGGAGACCATTCTCGAGCCCGGCGGCCACATGGAGCTGCCCCACCGCTGGGAGGCTGCCCCCGTGATGTGGCGCGGCAAGCCGTTGGTGGAAGGCTCGTACAGCTGACCGGCGGCGTCCCTCGCGCGTTGACTTTGCGGTCCCTGCGTGGTTACATATACGCGTTTAACGACCGACAGTTCTCTGTCACGCCGATTTTTCCGAGGCTCTGAGCGTGGAAGCGGTGATTGCGACGGGCGGTAAGCAGTACCGGGTGGCTCCGGGTCAGGTGATCCGGGTCGAGCGGCTCCCTCATGCCCGGGGTACAGCGGTCGAATTCAACTCGGTGCTCCTCGTCAGCCGGGACGGCCAGGTGATCGTGGAGCCTGGGGCGCTCGCCCGCGCTCGGGTCCTGGCAGAGGTCGTGGCTCAGGCCAAGGCGCGGAAGGTGTCGGTGGTGAAGTTCAAGCGGCGCAAGAACTACCGGCGGAACCGCGGTCACCGCCAGCCGCTCACCGCTGTCCGCATCACGAAGATCGAGGTGTAGGGGGATGGCCCACAAAAAAGGCGTTGGCAGTTCGCGGAACGGTCGCGATTCGAATCCCCAGATGCTGGGGGTGAAGCGCTTCGCAGGGCAGTTCGTCACCGCGGGAAGCATCCTGGTCCGGCAGCGGGGCACCCGGTTCAAGCCGGGCACCAACGTGGGGCTGGGCTCTGACGACACCCTCTTTGCCAAGGCCACTGGCTATGTCCGCTTCGAGCGGCGGGGCGACTCCCGCTTCGTGAGCATCGCCCCCACTTCCGCCTGATCCCCGCGACGACGCCCCGGCGGTGGTATGTTCATCGACGAAATTGACATCTTCGTCAAGGGCGGGGATGGCGGCGCCGGGTGCGTGAGCTTCCGCCGCGAGAAGTTTGTCCCGCGAGGTGGTCCTGACGGCGGCGACGGGGGGGCGGGCGCCAGCGTCTGGCTCCTGGCCGACGAGGGCCTCTCCACCCTTCTGGATTACCACTACCAGCGACACTACGAGGCGGGGCGGGGCGAGCACGGCAAGGGGAGCGGCAAGCACGGCGCGAGCGCCGCGGACCTCACCCTTCGGGTTCCCGTCGGTACGATCGTGAGGGATCGCGACACCCGCGAGGTCCTGGGGGATCTTTCCGCGGATGGGCGGCGGCTCCTCGTGGCCCGGGGCGGCCGGGGCGGCCGCGGCAACACGCACTTCGCCACGGCCACCAACCGGGCTCCCCGTCGCGCCGAACCCGGGGGAAGCGGCGAGGCGCGCTGGCTTCATCTTGAGCTGAAGCTTCTGGCCGACGTGGGGGTCATCGGCTTCCCCAACGCGGGAAAGTCCACGCTGGTCTCCCGCGTCTCGGCCGCCCGGCCCCGCATCGCCGAGTACCCCTTTACGACGCTCACGCCCACACTGGGACTGGTCCGGGTGGACGAGCGGCTGAGCTTCGTCATCGTGGATCTCCCCGGCCTGATCCCAGGAGCCGCCGAGGGAAAGGGCCTGGGCCACCGTTTCCTCCGCCACACCGAGCGGACCCGGCTTCTCATCCACCTGATCGACCTGGACCCCGCCAACGGCCGCGACCCGGTGGAGGACTACCACATGATCCGAGACGAGTTGAAGGCGTACTCGCCGGAGCTGGCCGCGCGCCCCCAGCTCGTGGTCGCCAACAAGACGGATCTTCCCGGGACGGCGGCACGTCGGAAGGCCCTGGCGGGCTTCTGCACCGCAGCCGGCCTTCCGTTCTTTGCCGTCTCCGCCGTGACGGAGGATGGTCTCTCTCCCCTGATGCGGGCGGTGGCCGAGCGGCTGGAGGCCGAGGCATGACCGAGGCTCGCCAGCTCGCGCCGTCGCCCAGGCGGCTGCCGACGAAGGTCCGGCGGCTCGTCGTCAAGGTCGGGAGCGGCTTGATCGCCTCTCCCGGCGCCGGCCTCGATGCCGGACGGGTCAGGCAGGTGGCCGACGATCTGGCGCGCGTCGTCGCCGCGGGCAAGGAAGTCGTGCTGGTCTCCTCGGGAGCCATCGCCGCGGGGATGGCGCGCCTGGGCCTGAGCGCGCGTCCCCGCTCGATCCCCGAGAAGCAGGCAGCCGCGGCCGTGGGCCAGTCGGCCCTCATGTGGCACTACGAGCAGGCCTTTGCCCGCCACGGCCTCAAGGTGGCTCAGGTGCTCGTGACGCAGGAGGACATCAGCCACCGGGCGCGCTACCTCAACGCGCGCAACACGCTCGTGACCCTTCTCCGATTCGGCGTCCTCCCCATCGTCAACGAGAACGACACCGTGGCGGTGGAGGAGATCAAGGTCGGCGACAACGACAACCTCAGCGCCCTGGTCGCCCATCTCATCGACGCCGACCTCCTGGTGCTCCTCACCGACGTGGACGGTCTCTACACCGGGGACCCCAGGCGGGACCGTGCGGCCCGGAGGATCGACGTGGTGGAGGCGCTGACAGAGGAGATCCAGCGGCTGGCCCAGGACGAGGCAGACGCGGTCTCGGTGGGAGGGATGAGCACCAAGCTCCAGGCCGCCCAGAAGGCGATGGCGTCGGGGATTCCCATGGTGATCGCCAGCGGCCGCGAGGCTCACACGCTCTTCCGTCTCCTCAAGGGTGAGCCGGTGGGCACCGTCTTCCTTCCCAAGGCTGACCGGCTCGGCGCGCGCAAGCGCTGGCTTGCCTTCGCGGTGCCGCCTCAGGGGCGGGTGACCGTGGATGCCGGGGCGAAGAAGGCGTTGACGGAGCGCGGCAAGAGCCTGCTTCCGTCGGGCGTGCTGGAGGTGGAAGGGGAGTTTCAGGCTGGAGAGCTGGTGGCCCTGGCCTTGACGGATGGCAAGGAGTTTGCCCGCGGGCTCACCAACTACGACGCGGACGAGCTCAGGCGCATCCGGGGGGTCAAGACCTCCGCCATCGAGGGGATCCTCGGGTACAAGCGCCTGGACGAGGTGATCCACCGGGACGACCTCGCCGTGCTCTGAGGCGGGCCGGCCTCAGGGGCGACGCGGGCGGTGGCGGTCGGATACCATGGAGGCGATATGAAGATTCGGGAGCTGGTCGAGGCCAAGGCACGGACGGCCAAAGAGGTGGCGCAGGCGCTGGCGCTCTGCTCGACCAGGGTGAAGGATGACGCGCTGAACCAGATGGCGCGCGGCCTGGAGGAGAAGGCAGCCACCCTCCTGGAGGCGAATCGGGCAGATCTCGAGCGCGCCCGCGCCGGAGGCCATGCCCGCGCGTTCCTCGACCGCCTCATGCTGACGGAGAGCCGGATCGAGGAGATGGCTCACGGGCTCAGGCAGATTGCCCAGCTACCCGACCCGGTGGGAAAGGTAGTGGAGGCGTGGCGCCGCCCCAACGGGCTCGAGATCAGCCGGGTGCGGGTTCCCCTCGGGGTGATCGGCTTCATCTACGAGTCGCGCCCCAACGTCACTGCCGATGCGGCTGGGCTTTCGATCAAATCGGGGAACGCGGTGATCCTCAGGGGCGGAAGCGAAGCGCTCGAATCCAACTCGGTGATCGTCACGGTGCTCGCCAAGGCCCTGGAGAAGACAGGCATCCCTCCCGAGGCGCTTCAGTTCATCGACACCCCCGACCGCGAGGCCGTCATGGCGCTCCTGACCCTGGACCGCTACGTGGATCTGATCATCGCGCGCGGGGGCGAGGAGTTTGTCCGCCTGGTGGCGAAAGAGGCCACCGTGCCGGTCCTCAAGCACGACAAGGGGCTCTGCCATGTCTTCGTGGACGAGGACGCGGACCCGGCCGTGGCGGTGGAGATCGCGGTGAACGCCAAGGTCCAGCGGCCCAGTGTCTGCAACGCGATGGAGAGCCTCCTGGTCCACCAGGCCATCGCGCCTCGCTTTCTCCCCGAGGTGGCGAAGCGCTTCGAGGCGGCGGGGGTCGAACTCCGCGGCTGTCCCCGCACCTGCGCGCTGGTTCCGGGCACCCGGCCCGCGCTGCCGGCGGACTGGGACACGGAATACCTGGACCTCGTCCTCTCGGTGCGGGTGGTGGACAGCTTCGACGAAGCCGTCGCCCATATCCGCGCCCACGGCACCGGTGTGGCCGAAGCGATCGTGACCTCCCACTACGGTCGGGCCCGGCGGTTTGCCCACGAAGTGGACGCGGCCGCCGTGCTCGTCAACGCGTCCACCCGCCTCGTGGACGGCGGCCAGTTCGGGATGGGCGCTGAGATGGGGGTCTCCACCTCCAAGCTCCACGCGCGCGGACCGGTGGGCGTGGAGGAGCTGACCACGACCAAGTTCGTGGTGCTCGGCGCCGGCCACATCCGGGAGTAGCTCCCCGGTGCGGCGCATCGGGATCCTTGGCGGCTCGTTTAATCCGATCCACCTCGGCCATCTGCTCGTGGCCGACGACCTGCGGGAAGCGCTGGCGCTCGACGAGGTCCGCTTCGTCCCCGCCCGTCACCCTCCCCACAAGCCCGGGCGCGATCTGGCCCCGGCAGAGCATCGCTACGCCATGACCCGGCTGGCCGTCCAGAAGCGCGCGTATTTTTCCGTCTCCGACGTCGAGCTCAACCGCCAGGGCCCCTCCTACACCGTGGACACCCTCGAGGCGTTCAGGCGCGAGGCGGGGCCGGAGGCCACGTTTTTCCTCCTCCTCGGATCCGAACTCTTCCTAGATCTCCTCGCCTGGAAGGATCCCCAGCGGCTGGCCACGCTGGCGCGGCTCGTGGTGATGCCGCGGACCGGGTCGGGCTTCGACCCGGATGCGGCGCAGGCCCAGAAAGTCCTCCAGGAGCTCGGTCAGGAGCGCTGGATCCGCGTCCCGCCGCCCCCTGCGCCCTCCGTGCCTCCCCGCGGGGTGTTTCTGGTCTCGGCGACCTCGCTCCCCATCGCGGCCTCCGACCTGCGCCGGCGCGCGCGCGAGCAGCGCTCCCTTCGCTACCGGGTCCCCGACGCAGTGGCCGAGTACATCGCGGCCCACAAGCTCTACCAGGGGGAGGGGTGATGGCCCCGCTGTCGGCTGAGGACAAGGTTCGGCTGGGCGCGCGGGCGGCCCTGGAGAAGAAGGCGGAAGGCGTGGTCGCCCTGGACCTGCAGGGAATCTCGGCGATCGCCGATTTCTTCCTCCTCGCCAGCGCCCAGTCCACCACCCACCTCCAGACCATCGTGGAGGCCATCGAGGAGACGCTCGAGACCCGGGGAGTGCGCTACCACCACAGCGAGGGAGTGCCGGAGAGCGGCTGGCTGCTCCTGGATTACGGCGATGTGGTCATGCACGTCTTTCTGGAGGAGACGCGGAGCTTCTACGCCCTGGAGCGCCTCTGGGGGGACGCGCCGCTCCTGTCCGTGCGGGGATGAGGCGGTTGAATTCCTTGACAGGCCGTGATAGCGTAAGCCCCTCTGGGACAGTCGCCGGGTGAGGAGGCCGGAATGAAGAAAGACCGTCTCGCGCATTTCAAAAAGCACTTGCTCGAGAAGCAGCGCCAGTTGCTGGAGGAGGTCGGCAAGAGCGCCCTCTACGGCAAGGGCCACGAGGACGACTCCATCAAGGACCTGGGTGACCAGGCGTCGACGTCCTACACGCGGGAGTTCCTCTTCGAGCTCGGAAACGGGGATCGGCGTCTCCTCAAAGAGGTGACCACCGCGCTCCAAAAGATTGAGGAGGGCTCCTTCGGCACCTGCGAGCGCTGCGGTGAGCCGATCGCGGAGAAGCGGCTCGAGGCCCTGCCCTTCGCCCGCTACTGCATCGGCTGCCAGCGGGCCGTCGAGGAAGAGGAGCGGATGGCCACCGGGTAGACCTCCGCCGATGCCGATCCGCCTGGGCCTGCTCCTCGCACTCGCCTTCGGAGCCTTCGTCGCCTACCTCGCCGCCGTCAACCCTGGCCACATCCGCGTCGCTGTCGGGCCGAACCTCGCCTACGATCTTCCCCTGATGGTGCTGGTGGTCGGCGCGTTTTTCGCCGGCGCCTCCCTCTCGCTTCTCGTGATGCTGCTCCGGGACGTGCGCCGCTCCGTTCGCGAGTACCGGCCGGCCCGAGCGGTCCGCCGAGCCGAGGGCACGGGGGAGCTCTTCCAGCGGGAGCCGGAGCCACGGCTCGCCAGCCTGCGCGCGACTCGTGATCTCACGGCCTCAACGGGGAGCTGGGCCGACGCCCTGGAGGTCCAGGAGCGCCTGGTCTCACTGGCGGGGGAAGGGGAGCGGTCAGCGGAGCTCGGCTGGCTTGCCGGGATCCACTATGAGCTCGGGAAGGCCGCCCTGGCCGGAGCCAGATTCGCCGAGGCCCGCCGTCATTTCACAGAGGCGCTGAAAGCCGACCGGGCCTTCCTCCCCGCCTACGTCGCGCTGGGTGACGCCTGGGAGCAATCCGGCGACCAGCGGGAGGCGTTCCGGACGTGGAAGCGCGCGGCCGAGGAGGTCGCGCCCGCGCCGGTGCTCTTGCGGCGGATTGAGCAGGTGTACCGGGCGGAGGGGCGGCCCACCCAGATGATCGCCCTCTACCGGGACGCGTTGGCCCGGGCCCCGCACGAACTGGCCCTGGCCTTCTCACTCGGGCGCGTGTACTTCGAGCTGGAGATGCTGGACGAAGCTGCGGATCAATTCCAGAAAGTGGAGGTGCAGGCTCCGGACCTGGCCCCGCTCCATGCCTTCCTCGGTGCCATCTACGAGCGGCGCGGTCAGCCGGCCGACGCATTCGAGGAGTACCGCCGAGCCCTCCGGCTCGCCCGGGGCTTCGATTGGCCTCACCGCTGCTCCGCGTGCGGTGCCGAGCACACGGGCTGGCAGGACCGGTGTCCAAGGTGCGGCCGCTGGAACACGTCGAAAGGCTAGCCCTCGCTCGGATGCGGGAGCCGGGGCCTTCGCCGTCCGCCTTCCCGGATGTTGCGGCCGGTTGGCGGCGGTGGCTCGCCGCCGGCCTTGACCTCCTGTTTCCGCCGCTCTGTCCGCTGTGCCGGGCTCGCCTCGGCGAGGGCCGGCGTGACCCCCTCTGCGGCCCGTGCTGGGTACGCCTGCCCCGCCTCGGCCCACCCTACTGCGCGCGCTGCGGGAAGCCCTTCTACACCTTTGACCCGGACGGGCGGGGCGACACTGGCCAGCCTGCTCCGCTGAGCGTCGGCCTCTGCGAGCCCTGCCAGCGCCAGCCACCCCCCTTCACGTATGCGCGCGCGGCGACCCTCTACCACGGCACGGTCCGGGAGGCGCTCCACGCGTTCAAGTTCGGCAGGAAGCCCGGCCTCGCCCGCCCTCTCGGTGACCTCCTGGCCGAGGCCGGACACGCCATGCTCTCCCGAGACGGCGTGGACTGCCTGGTGCCGGTCCCCCTTCACGCCGCGCGCGAGGCCGAGCGCGGCTTCAACCAGTCGCTCCTGCTGGCCCGCCGGTTGTCGTGGCGATGGGGGGTTCCGGTGGCCGACCGAGCGCTCAAGCGAGCCCGGGTTACCCGGCCGCAATCCGAGCTGTCGGCCCAGGAGCGGCGGTCGAACGTGCGTGGGGCTTTTGTCCTCCGCCGCCCCCATGCGGTGGCGCGCGCCCATGTGCTCCTCATCGACGACATCTTCACCACAGGCGCCACGGTGTCCGAATGCTGCCGCGCGCTCCTGTCAGCGGGCGGGGCCCGCACCGTCGGCGTGCTCACCGTTGCGCGGGTGCCGTAACCCTCGGCCTTGCGCCGGCGGACCAGGCCCCCTATAATCGGCGGTGGCGCTGATACCCCTCACACCCTCACCGGACTAAGGAGCGAGCCATGGCGGTGCGTGTAGGTGTGAATGGCTTCGGGCGGATCGGCCGCGTCTTCTTCAGGGCGGCGCTGGGCACCAGGGAGCTGGAGGTCGTGGCGGTCAACGATCTGGCGGACGCCAAGATCCTGGCGCACCTGCTCAAACACGACTCGGTGCACGGCGCGCTGTCCGCGGAAGTCATCGCGAAGGGCGAGGCTATCTTCGTGGATGGCAAGCAGGTGCGGGTCTTATCGGTCAAGGACCCGAGCCAGCTGCCTTGGAAGGAGCTGGGGGTGGACGTCGTCGTCGAGTCCACCGGTCTCTTTCGCGACCGGGCCACCTCGGCCAAGCACCTGGCGGCGGGAGCGAAGAAGGTCGTCGTCACCGCTCCCGCCAAGGATCCCGACGTCACCGTCGTCCTGGGCATCAACGAGCGCCAGTACGACCCCAAAACCCACCATCTCATCTCCAACGCCTCCTGCACCACCAACTGCTTGGCCACCGTGGCCAAGGTGCTCCTGGATCGCTTCGGAATCAAGCGGGGCTTCGCCTCGACGGTGCACGCCTACACCAACGACCAGCCGGTCCACGACTTTCCCCACAAGGATCCCCGCCGCGCCCGGGCGGCGGCGCTCAGCATGATCCCGACCACGACGGGCGCTGCCACCGCGGTCGGATTGGTGCTCCCTCAGCTCAAGGGGAAGCTTGACGGCATCGCCATCCGGGTCCCCACCGCCAACGTGTCCGTGGTGGACTTCGTAGCGGAGCTGGAGCGGCCCGCCAACGTGGAGGCGGTCAACGAGGCCTTTCGCGCGGCGGCGGCGGGCCCGCTCAAGGGCATCCTGGACGCGACCGACGAGGAGCTCGTCTCGTGCGACTTCAACGGGAACCCCCACTCCTCGATCGTCGACCTGCCGTCGACCGCGGTGATCGACGGCCTGGTCAAGGTGCTGGCGTGGTACGACAACGAGTGGGGCTATTCCTGCCGGGTGCGGGACCTCATCCGGTTCATCGGACAGACGCTCTGAGGCGCGGGCGGGTCTCCGCGGATTGCCCAAGCTCACCATCGTGCAGCTCGCGCTGGCCGGGAAGCGTGTCTTCGTCCGCGCGGACCTCAACGCGCCCCTCGCCGCGGGCGTGGTCTCGGATGACACGCGGCTCACGGCCGTGATCCCCACGCTCCGCCACGCGCTCTCGGCCGGGGCGTCGGTGGTCCTCGCCTCGCACCTCGGCCGCCCCGGGGGCAAGCCCACGCCGACGTACTCGCTCCGGCCCGTCGCCAAGCGGCTCGGGGCCCTCCTGGGCCAGCCGGTGCCGCTCGCCCCGGACTGCGTGGGCGCCGAGACAGCGGCCCGCGCGCGCGGGCTCCGGGCGGGCGAGGTGCTGCTCCTCGAGAATCTCAGGTTCCATCCCGAGGAGGAGGCGAACGACGACGGCTTCGCGCGCGAGCTGGCGGGGCTCGCCGACTGCTACGTGAACGACGCCTTCGCCGCGGCGCACCGCGCCCACGCCTCCATCGCCGCGATCACGCGCCACCTGCAGCCGGCCGCGGCCGGGCTCCTCATGATGCGGGAGCTCGCGGCGCTCTCGCGGATCGTGGAATCGCCCGAGCGGCCGCGCGTCGCGATCCTCGGGGGGGCGAAAGTCTCGGGCAAGCTCGGCCTGGTCGAGCACCTGCTGTCGCGGGTCGACGCGCTCCTGATCGGCGGGGGCATGGCCTTCACGTTCTTCTCCGCGCTCGGCGAGCCGGTCGGCCGGTCGCTCGTGGAGCCCGACCGGCTCGACGACGCGCGGCGCGCGCTCGAGGCGGCGCGCGCCCGCGGCGTCGCCCTCCTCCTGCCCGTCGACGTCGTCGTCGCCGACGGGCCCGACAGCCCGGCCGGGCGCGTGGTCGGCGTACGGGAGATCCCGCCGGCGCAGATGGGACTGGACATCGGGCCGAAGACCGTGGACCGCTTCACGGACGCGCTCCGCACGGCGCGGAGCGTGGTCTGGAACGGCCCCATGGGCGTGTTCGAGCGGCCGCCGTTTGCCGCGGGGACCCTCGCCGTGGCGCGGGCGGTGGCGGCGTCGAGCGCGTTCACGGTCGTCGGCGGCGGGGATACGCTCGCCGCCGTCAACCAGGCCGGCGTCGCCGATCGCATCGGGTACATCTCGACGGCGGGCGGGGCGTTTCTCGAGTTCCTGGAGGGGCGCGCGCTGCCGGGCGTCGAGGCCCTCACCGAGGCGGCCTGATGCGCACGCCGCTGGTGATCGGCAACTGGAAGATGCACGGGACGCTCGCCGAGGCCCGGGCGCTCGCGACGGGGGTCCGCGACGGGCTCAAGCGGGTCCGCGGCGTGGAGGTCGTCCTCTGCCCGCCGTTCACGGCGCTCGCCGCGGTGGCCGAGATCCTCGCCGGAAGCCCGATCCAGCTCGGCGCCCAGACCTGTCACGAGGAGGCCGCGGGGGCCCACACGGGCGAGATCGCGCCACCGATGCTCGTCGACGTCGGCTGTCGGCACGTGATCCTCGGGCACTCGGAGCGCCGTCGCGAGCTCGGCGAGAGCGACCAGCAGGCGAACCGGAAGGTGCACGCCGCGCTGGCCCACGCGCTCGTGCCCGTGCTCTGCGTCGGGGAAACGGCCGACGAGCGGCGGCAGGGGCTCACGTACACGACCGTGGAGGGCCAGCTCCGCGCGGGGCTCCGGGGGATCCCGGCCGAGGGCATCGGGCGGACGGTCCTGGCC
>JACQRS010000272.1 GCA_016206385.1 Candidatus Rokuibacteriota bacterium
CGTTGAAATTGTGAAGCGGCCTCTGCCGAGCTGGCCGAACATCTGAGCGAGTTCCGCGTCGGCCGGGCGAGCACCTTCGATGCGGCAGGCTGAATCCACCGGCGCAGCAGCCGGCTGATCCGGAGCAGAGGGGATGTGAGCCTTACCAAACTTTTCTGAGATCCGGAGATCTATTATACGAACACCAAGATCTCTCAGAGGGGTGTCCAGCCGTTCCGTGCTCACCAGCAACGACGGATCGGCGAACCCTACGCCTCCCTCCGCCGAGGCTGGTCCCAGCGGCCATGTTCTGGCGAGCGCCGCCAGGAGCAGCCCACATCGCAAACTCTACCTCACAGCGTAATCATGGAGCATCCTTTTCATCCCCCTTTTCCAGTGATCCGATCCAACCATCTGGCAACTGGAAAGGACTGTGCCGGGCAGCGCGGGCTGCCCGGCACGAGCGCCATGCTTTTCACCCGGCCGCCAAGGGCGTCCAGCCCAAGGGTCGGCCCAGGGAGCTTGTTACGGCACAGTGCACAGCTCGGTTCCCGGGTCGCTGCTATCGAGCGCCGGGAAGACGAGAGCGTAACCCGACCCCGTAAGCATCCACTCCGATGCGGGTAGCGTCGATGCGTTGAGAGGAGTGTCGCCGTCCGAGGCCGGAAGGGCCTGGTGGTTCCCCGTCAGAAGCGTCCCAGCGATGTCCAGCACGGTGGTCGCACCCGCAACGATTTTGATGGAAGCGGAGTCGGTCTTCCCCGGCTCGCCGGCGTCGCTGAACTTGAACTCGATGGTCGCGCCGGAAACGCCGTTAAACCGGCCCATGCCCGAGCCGGCGATAGTGTCGAAGCCTGCCACCGGAGGTCTCTCCTCGATGGTCGGGTCGTCGGTGCAGGACACGGTGCTGAACACTTCGAGGTGGAACTTGTCGCCCTGGCCAAAGTTGACCTCGAGGTTGTTGGGGGGCTGGGAGACATTGCAGTGAAGCTGGAAGCCGTGCTGCGCTTTGCTGCCCAGGATACTGCCACCACCATTCATGCGGCCTCCCACTTCGGGCTGCGCGATGATGGCCCCGCTGGTCAGCTCGAACACATGCTCATCTGTGGGTGGGGACGGGAAGCTTCCAGCAGGCCCGATGAGGCTCCCAAACACCGTGTTGGGAATCAGCACCTCGGTCATCCCGACCGCCCTAAAGAACCCGGCGGGGAAGGGGAACCGGAGGACGCCGGGGATCACTTCGTTCGCTGCGGTCTTCGGGCCCGGGTCCGTCCACGGCACCCCGTCAATGCCGTCCACAGGGTGTACCGTGGGCGTGATGGCCTTCTCCGAAGGTACGTGGGTGTGGTCGAAGGGCGTGAGCGTGTGCGTTGTTGGGCTAGGCCCTGCCGTAGGCGACACGACCGTGATCACCTCTTGCGCCGTGCCTGCCGCCTCCGCCGGCGTCACGATGCCCGTTGCGTTGCCGCCGCCCTCGGAGAAGAAGGCCTGGAGACTAGCGCCGGCCCCCGAGGCGGCCACGTTCTGGGGCTCGTCAATGGCGTTCGCCCCCGTCGGGCCCACTTTCCGGTATTCAGCGAAGGTGTCGGTGCCCGGGTCAAGGCGGCCGATCTCGTCGGAGATGCTCTCGGCGAACCAAATCCGGGCGGCAGAGTCGAGGGCGATCCCGTTGGGGTTTTCATGGAAGGCGTTGAAGAACCCCTGGAGGCTGGTCAGTGGGTGACCCACGTAGGCTGCCGGGACAGCCCACCGTCTCGAGGCGTCCGTGGTCCGGTCAACCTCGATGATCTCGTCCCCTGCACCAGCCGAGGGACCGACCGTGGCGTAGGCCAGCCCCGTACCAGGCACCGGCACGATGTCCCGCGGCAGCCCACCGACGTTCCAGCGCTTGAGGACGTTAGTCGCCGGGTCAAACACCCCGACGAAGCCGTTCTGGTCAGTGACCCAGATCAAGCCGGTTGACTGGTCCACGGCCACACTGGACATGTTTCCTGCTCCCCACGACCGGAAGAGGTTGGTGACCGGGAACTGCACGGTGAGCGGGAAACCCGGCGCGCTGCTCGTACTGAAACTCCCGCTTTTGGCGAGCCACGTGTCCCCAGGCCCGTAGTTTCCACCATTCGTAGGCGGCGCTGCGGTACCGGCCGGTGGAGCTATCAGCGGCGCCGACACGTTCACGTCCACGCCCGTCATCGAGCCGGACGAATAGCCGTAACACTTAAAGACGTTTGTGGCGGGGTTCCAGTATGTGACCCCACACGGGAGCCCCGAGCAGAACGTGTTCTCCATCACGGTGATGTTGGTAAAGGGGGCGCCCGCGGTAGCCACGTGGAGACTGGCCCCATTTGGATCGGAAACGGTCATGTTGGCATCGTAGCCGAAAAGGGGAGCAGCTGCGTTAAGGTTCCAGATCCTGTAGGTCGCGTGGGGCAGGAGATTCCCGAAGCCGTCCCCATGGCCTGCAGACGCTAGTCCGGGGCCGGCAAGGAGCCCCAGGGCCACGGATAGGCCAAGTACCGATAAGAACCGAGAGGATTTGGGTTCCATCGCTTCCCTCACTTTCCTGAAACAGTGAAGCCGTGAGATCAGCCCTCAGAGCCATCCCGCCGCGGGTTAGGAACATCACCTCCTTATCCGGGCCGGGATCAGAAACGTTGCTGGTCCTGCTACACGACACATAGCCACTACAAAAGCCCTTTTCTCTGCCGGGGCCCACCCCCGGGCCGAACCCGCGCCGTCGGCTGCCGGGTCTGTTCCTCCCGGTATGAGGAGCCTCCAGGAATATGGCCGATGCTACTGCTGGAAGATATCGGTCACGTATAGGGCCTGACGCTTCCCGACCCGCCGCCGTTGCGGCTCGTCGCACGTCCTCCACCGCTCTCCCCCCTGGCCAGTATCGGATACGTCCCTTTCGGGGCTCAGCGCTTTCTCGGGTACCCCTGTACCCCCAAGGCCTCCGCCAGCGAAAAAGTAGGGCGGCGCCCACAGGGGCGGGTGGGCCGGCCGGCGCGATCCAGCCGTCTACACCCGCGCCGCCTCCCCGCCCGTGAGGCCGGGCTGGCGCGCCTGGTGAAACGTCGTGAGCTGCGCGTTGGCGTTCATGATGCCGTCGAGCGCGCCCGCGACCTTCTCCAGGTCGCCACCGCGCACCATCAGGTAGACGTGGTCGTCGGCGATGCCGGTGTAGATGCGGTTGCCGATGCAGCCGAGCGACATCGTGGCGCCCTGGGCAGCGGCGGCCGGGAGGGCCATACAGGTCGGGCGCGGGAGCGGCGGCAGCCCCGACGCGGCCCCCACGGCGCGGGCGGCCTCGGCCAGATACATCGCGGCCGAGGCGCGGCACGCGAAAACTACCACGTCGGGGGCGAGGGGCGCCTCGCCGAGCCGCGCGTAGACGACCGCCGCCGGGGTTCGCGGCCAGCGCGGGATCTGGGGCACCTCCTCCATCTTCACGTAGCCCAGGCCCGCCATCATGCCCAGCATCTCGTTCAGCATCGCGCCCCCGTCGGCGTGCGGGATGTTGTGCGTGTAGGCGCCGATGGGGCAGTTCTGGTGGTCCGCGGGGACGGTGTAGAAGGCCGCCTGCCCGGCAGGCGCCGTGGCCGCGACCTTCCAGAAGGAGCAGCCCGAGGGGACCGAGCCCTCGAACTTTCGCACGCCGCGCGGCACGGCGTCGCAGAAGGTGACCGCGACGGGCGCGCGGTCCAGTCCCAGGTGCCCCGTCAGCTTTTGCTCGATCTCCTTCCAGTTGGGCATCGGACGACTCCCTTCTGTTCGGGTTGACAGCGAGTGGCCAGCGATTGGCGCATGGCCCCTGAACACGCCCGGGCGCCGGAATCAGCCTGGGCCCAGCGCCGCCTCGATCCTCTCCCTGAGCTGGGCCTCCTTCGGGAGTCCGACCCACTCGAGCCGACCGTTGACCAGGATGGCCGGGATCGCGGTCACTCCAAGCGCGGCGAACCGCCCGGGCTCGGCGGCCACGTCGACCTTCTTCACGTCGACCGCGTCATACTGTGAAGCCACCTGCTCCACCAGCCGTTCGGCCCTGGCGCAGCTCGATCAGCCGAACGCCGACGTGAAGATCTCGATGACTAGGCTCACGGTGTGGTCCCGGCGACCAGCAGCGGCTGGCCCTGCCCGTCGACCTTCGGGAGATTCGAATCGGGTCCCCACTCGGACCACGAGCGATCGTAGCTCCTGACGTGGGGGTAGCCGAGCGCCCGCAACGTCAGGACCGTGTGGTGGCTCAGATCAGCGACATCGCCCTGAACGACGATCGTCTTGTCCTTCGTCACCCCGGCGGCCTCGTACATGGCCCTGAGCTCGGCCGGACGCTTCCATACCGGCGCCGGACCCGCGGTGAGATTCTGTCGCCAGGGCAGGCTGGTAGCCCGCGGCGCGCGCGCCGTCGCATACGCCGTCGGCGCGCGCACGTCCAGGACCACGGTGTGCGGGGTGCCCAGCCGCTCGACGACGAACGCCGCCGTCGCCTCCAGGTGGGGCTTGACGTCGACCGGAAACACCGCGCGCGGCGGCTCGATCACGCGCTCGTCGATCGGGCGCCGCTCGGCCAGCCATCGCGCGAAGCCGCCGTCGAGAACGCTCACCCTGTCGTGCCCGAGGTAGAGCAGGAGCCAGGCAATCCGCGCCCCCTTGTTGCCGTCCCGGTCGTCGTAGACGACCACCCGGGTCCGCGCGCCGATGCCCGCGTGTCCGAACATGGCGGCCAGGCGCCGGTCGTCGAGCCGCTTGCCCTGGATGCGGCTGTCGGGGTCCTGGACGGAGTCGTAGGGGAGATTGACCGCGTGCGGGATGTGCGATGCCCGGTAGTCCGTGGGGCGCCGGACGTCGAGGACGCGGACGGACGGGTCATGGAGAAGCTTGTCCAGCGTGTCCGTGGTCACGATCGGGTCGGGCGGGGGCTCGTGGCCGTGCGGCCCGGCGTGTTCGCCCTGGTCGTGCCCGCCGTGGGCCTGGGTCCCGTGGCCGTGGCTCCGGTCGGGCAGGACCGCCTCGGGGGCCCGGACCGGCGCCGCCCGCAGCTCCCGCCCGAACCGCTCGGCGAGATCGACAACGATCACGGGAGGGAGATAGAAGAACAGGCCGAGGGCGACGGAGATGCTGACCGCGGCGGCCGGGGTGCCCTTGCCGGCCAGCCTCTTCAGGTAGAGCCCCAGCCCCGGGACCAGGAACCCGACGAAGACGAAGAACAGGAAACCGGTCATCGGGCCCCCGTGGAAGTGGAAGTGGTCGGCGGCCCGGAGCTCCCCGAAGTTGGCGTTGATCTGGTAGAGCGCCCAGTTCCACGCCTCGTGCGTCCAGGTCTCGTCGAACCACATCCCGAACAGGACGTCCGACAGCATGAACGCGGCGATCGCGGTGAGCGTCCAGCCGAAGAACCGCTCGACACCGAGGCGACGCTTCAGGAGGGCCGGGAGCGTGTAGATCCCGAGCAGGCCCAGGACCGCCAGCGCCACGATCGGGAGGCTCCGTCCCGCGGCGTAGACCGCGCTCATCAGGGCGCCCTGGCCGAGATCGCCGACGCTGGCCACGTAGGCCATCAGCACGTAGAAGACCGGGTCCGGGCAGCCGATCCCCCAGTTGCCGAGGAAGACGCCGGTGAGGAACGGGACGGCCCAGGGCGCGCCGCGCTGGACGAAGGCGGGCACGCCCGCGCTCGGCAACTCGAAGGTCAGGAGCTTCATGAGCCAGAGGCCGAAGACGAGCGCGACGCTGCCGCCGACGAAGAACATGCCGTGCTGGAGCTGGTCGAAGCCGGCCATCTTCCCGATGTAGCTGAGCCCAGCCCCGTACACGGTCAGGGTGATCATCAGGCCGAGGCCGAACGACAGGATCGCGAGGAGCCCCCGGAGGGGGGCCTTGCCGATGCTCAGTGGTACTGCAACCAGTACCAGGGGGAAGCTTCAGGGGGTGAAGAGCATCGACATCCCGCCGCAGAAGACGACGGCGAGCGTCAGCTTCTCGACGGGGGTCGCGCCCAGAAAGACCAGCCCGGCCAGGAACACGGCGAGCAGGCCTGTGCCCAGCGCGGCGAAGGCGAGGCGAGCCCTGGGATCCATCTGGACGGCGGCGCCTGGCTGCATCAGAGGTCCTCCGGCGTTAAGTAGGCATGACCCGGGCCGTCTGGATCACGTCGCTGCCGGCCGCGCGGTCGAAGTGCGTCATTTTGTGGCGAGCTGCTCGAGTTCGCGCTCGATGGCCTCCTTGAAGGCGGCGAACGGCTGGGCGCCGATTAGCGGGCGGCCCCGGAGGTTGCCGTTCGAGTCCGTCCGGCCGATGAAGAACGTCGGGGTGCCGCGGACCCCGGCCGCCGCGCCCTCGGCGGCGCTCTGCTCCACGGCGGTGGCGGCGGCCGGACCGTCGAGGCAGCGCGTGAACGACGTTGCGTCCAGCTCGAATCCGAGCGCGTAGCGCTTGAGGGCGTCGACCGAGAGATCGCGCTGGTTCCGGAAGAGCGTGTCGTGCATCTCCCAGTACTTGCCCTCCTGGCCGGCGCACCAGGCCGCCTTCGCCGCGCTGGACGAGTCCGGCTGTGTCGGCAGCGGGAAGTCGCGGAACACGTACCGGACCTTGCCCTCGTCGACGAAGGCTCTCTTGATCTCCGGAAGCACGCGCTCGAAGTGCCGCCGGCAGAACGGGCACTGGTACGACGAGAACTCGACCAGCGTGACGGGCGCGTCGGCGCGGCCCAGCCCGGGATGACCTCTGACCGCGATCGTCGCGGGCCCGCTGGTGGCAGGCCGTGCCTGGCCGGCCGGCGCGCGGCTGGCTGCCGTCTGCCGCAGCAGCTCCTTGAGCTCGCGCAGCTCACGCCGGAGCTCCGCGATCTCGACCCGGAGCCCCTCGATCTCGGACTCGGCCCGAGTGCCCGGCGCCGGCGCCAGTACCGCGACGGCCCAGAGGATCCCGATGACGACACCGGCCCGTGGTCTCGTCATCTCCGGGGCTCACTCCCGCCAGCCGGTCCCTGGCCGGCTAGCCGCTCCAGCTCGTGCTCGATCACCTGCCTGAACGCGGCGAACGGCTGGGCGCCGATGAGGCGGAGACCCGTGACCTTGTCGCCGTCGGCGGTCGGGCCGAGCACGAACGACGGCGTGCCCCGGAACCCCGCGGCCCGGGCGTCGGCGATTCCCTGCTCGACTACGGCGGCGAGACGCTCGCTGTCGAAGCAGGCGGCGAACTTCGAGAGGTCGAGCCCGACCGCCTGGGCGCGCCGCTTCAAGGCGTCAGCCGAGAGGTCCTCCTGGTGCTTGAACAGCTCGTCGTGCATCTCCCAGTCTCGGCCCTGCCTGCCGGCGCAGTGCGCGGCCCTGTCCGCCCGGGGGGCGTCGGGCTCCATCGCGAGCGGGAAATCGCGGAACACGTAGCGCACCTTGCCGGGGTCGATGTACGCCTGCTTGAGCTTCGAAAGACCATATCCACGTGCTGCCTCAGTAGGGGCACTGGTACGAGGAGAACTCCACAAGCGTGAGCGGCGCGTCCGGCCGGCCGAGCGACGGGTGACCCGCCACCGGGGTGGTCACCGTCCTGGGCGCCGGGGAAGGCGCCGGGCGCACGCCCTGGGCCGCCAGCACGCGGTTGAGCAACGCCTTCAGCTTGGCGATCTCACGCCGGAGGACCTCGAGCTCGTCCGCCACTTCCGCGGGCGCCGCGCCAGCGGTCCCCAGCAGAGCCGCGACCCGGCCGAAATCTCCCACACCCGGCTGGGCTCCGACCCGGCCGAGCCCCCGGACCGCCCGGAGCCTGACGACGGCGCCGCGCTCGTCGAGGGCGGTCCGGAACGCCGCCACCCCCTCGGGAGTCCCCATAGCTCCCAGTTTCAACGAAAAATGGCTTTGACGCTTTGCCTTGTCCCGTCTGGCGTGGAGCACCTCGGACAGCATCCCATCGCAGGCATTGCCTCTCTGAAGCCCGCCAGGGAGCGCAACCCGAAGTGAAGCTGCTGCCCCCAATTGGCGAGAAACGGGCAAAACCCCATGGCCCGTACGACCGCCAGGCGGACCCCAGAACGGAGGGTGCCGAGATCTCCGATCGTCACACTCAGTGCTTGTCGCCGTCACCCTCCTGGTGCTTCGCAGGTGGTTTGCCCTTGGAGGCCTCCTTGCCGGCATCGGCGGCGTGATCATCCTCGTGTTCGGGCGTGGAGACCAGCACGGGTTTTCCCTCGGCGTCGACCTTCGGGAGATTGGGATCCGGTCCCCATTCGGACCATGACCGGTCATAGCTCCGGACGTGGGGGTAACCGAGGGCCTTCAGGGTAAGGAACGTGTGGTGGTTCATATCGGCGATGTCACAGTGTACGATGATCGTCTTATCCTTGGTGACCCCCGCCGCCTCGAACATCGCCCGCAGTTCCGCCGGCCGCTTCCACACGCGTTCAGTTGCGGAAGCGAGGTTCCGCCGCCAATCGAGGTTGATCGCTTTCGGGATGTGAGCCTTGGCATAGGCGGCGGGAGGACGGACGTCGACGATGATGGTGTTGGGGTCTCCGAGGCGCTCGAGAATGAAGGCGGCCGTCGCCTCGTAGTGCGACTTGAGATCCACAGGGAAGGTCTCGCGCTTTGGCTCTATGACGACGCGGTCGACGCGCCGTCTCTCAGCCTGCCACCGCGGGAACCCGCCATCAAGGACGCTGACGTTCTGGTGCCCCATGTAGAGCAGGATCCAGGCGATCCTGGCCGCCAGATTTCCGGCCTTGTCGTCGTAGACCACGACGTGAGTGTTCTTGCCGATCCCGGCGTCAGCCAACGTGATGGCGAGGCGCTGGTCATCCAGGCGCTTGCCCTGGATCCGGCTCTCTGGATCCTGGACGGCGTCATAAGGGAGGCTCACGGCATTAGGGATATGTGCTTTGCGGTACTCGACCGGCCTCCGCACGTCTAATATGCGGACAGACGGATCGTGGAGAAGCTTCTGCAACCGCTGAGTCGACATGATGAGGTCCGGATTGACGAACCCTTCTTCGGCGCCAGTGGCTCTTTCGGGCACGGCTAACGCAAGGAAGGTCAGCATGGCAACGAGGCCCGGCACATACAGGCGCTTCATGCTGGCCTCCTTCGGCAAGAGTCCCGGTGGGCCGCTTACGCCGCCCACCGGCTCCTCGCCGTCGCGGGCAAAGTGCTCGGCTCGCCGCTCCGGGAAGATCTTCTTCCGCAGGCCCACGGAGTTGGGATGAGCACCGTCTAGTAGCGAAAGAACGAGGGCGCAAGAAGGATCGCTTGCTCAGAACAACCGCGAATCGCACTAGCCCTTCAGACCCAGTCGTAGGATCCGCTTGCGCCTCGAGTGGGTATCCCTATGCCGTTGTGGCCTGAACACAGAGAGAGCAACTACATCACGCTTTGCGACGACAAATTTCTGTCCAGGCAATATGCGCGCGGCACTCGGGTGGTCAGAAATTAGCCGGAGACCGTTCTGAATTCGGTAAGCTGGGAATGAAATCGGGTCTTCAATTAAGAATCTAGCACTGGGACGAGAGCTGTCAAGCTGAAATTTGCAAACGCGCTCAAGGCCTGTTGGAGGATGCAAAACTTGACCCCGTTGACCAGCTCAGCCCGAAAGGATTGCTTGACCTTCGGAAAGTCGGCCGGAGAGGCTGCGGAAGATGTTTTGGGCTCGAGTAGAGCTATTGGACTAGACCTAATTTGAGGGAGATTTCCGGTTAGATTCTCCGAAGGGCGGTCCTCGCGAAGTGCACGCCGGGGCTCCATAGGGCGGGTGTTTCGTGATCGCGTTGGCATGAGTTCATGTAGTCGTGCAGCCGATTGCCTCAGACTCTGGGGTGCCGTGCTGTGGAGCCCACAGGGTCGTGCGGCTGGAGGCTTGCCCCTGAGCCGCAGGTGCGGCCGCCGGTGGTTGTCCCCGTGCTCCCCCTCCCGCAACGGCTGGGCCAGCTCCGGGGGGCTCCGGAAAGTGACCCGGCGGTCGAACTCCTCCGCGTCCGTCCGATGGCTGCGCTCGCCTCTCCCGTGGCTCTCGGGGCACCGCCGGGGGGGAGGCCGGTGGGCGATCCCAAGGACGGGCAGAGCCAGGTGGAGTCGGGCCCGAACTCGGAGCCGGGGGCGGTCTGGATCCGCTGAATCGCCATGGGGAGGCCCGGGGCACCTCGTCGACGAAGGCGATCGCCCACCGGATGGAGTTGTAGGCGTAGATCTCCAGGATCCGGTACCAGGTGGCCTCAGCGATGGCCGTGAACCGGGAGGCGCGCCCGGAGCCGAGCGTGAGGCGCTTGCCGTCGACCTGGACTGACTGGCCGGGGATGTGGAGGGCCCGCCGGCGGCGGGGGCCGGGCGAGAGCGTTTCAGCGAGACGCGGGGCATTCGATGTTCTATCAGGATCCGGAGGAGGGTGGGGGGCGAGACGGAGACCGGGGGGTGCCGCTGGAGCACCAGGCTGAGGCGGACGGCCCCATACTGGCCCTCCTGGCGCACCCGGAGGATCGGGCCGGCGATGGGGGGCGGGGTCCGCAGAGGCCTCGTGAGGGGCCCCCGGGGGCGGTCACAAAGCCCGGCCACCCCAGCAGGGGGGTCCCGGCCCAGCCAGACGGAGAACTGGGTGCGCGAGATCCCGAAGAACCGGCAGGTCCGGCTGGCGTTGCGCCGGACCTGTGGCAGGGTGGGGAGCAGATACCCTAACTGTCCGGGATGTCCCTTAACAGCTACGGCCTAGAGCGCCCGCTTGAACCCCTGCAGAGCCTGGCGGGTCCGCTGCTCGTTCTCCACCAGGGCGAACCGGACGTACTCGTCCCCGAAGGAGCCGAAGCCCACCCCGGGGGAGACGGCCACCTTCGCCTTCTCCAGGAGGAACTTGCTGAACTCCAGGGAGCCCATCGCCCGGTACTCGTCCGGAATCTTGGCCCAGACGAACATGGTGGCCTTCGGCTTCTCGCACTTCCACCCGATCCGGTTCAGACCGTCCACCAGGACATCGCGGCGGGACCGGTAGGTGGCCACGATCTCCTCCACGCACTCCTGGGGCCCGTTGAGGGCGATGATGGACGCGATCTGCACCGGCTGGAAGATGCCGTAGTCCAGGTAGGACTTGATCCGCTGCAGGGCGGCGATGACCTCCCGGTTCCCCACAGCGAACCCCACCCGCCAGCCCGGCATGTTGTAGGACTTGCTC
>JACQRS010000034.1 GCA_016206385.1 Candidatus Rokuibacteriota bacterium
GCCTCGCGGGAGCTGCGGGACGCGATTCTCGTGAACCCGTACGACCTGGACGAGACGGCCGAGGCGATCCGGACCGCGCTGGAGATGCCCGCCGAAGAGCGCAGGAGCCGCATGGCGCGGATGCGCCGGGAGGTGACGGAGCACAACATCTATCGGTGGGCGGGCCTGCTCCTGAGCGAGCTGGCCCGGATCCCCGAGGAAGTGCTCGGGGCCAAAGCATCCTGAGCCTCCCGCGCCGGCTCCGAGAGCGCCTCAGGCGCGAGCTCGTCAGGGGGGCCGGTCTCGTCCTGATTCTGGACTACGACGGCACCCTGACGCCGATCGTCCCCTGGCCCGAGGCCGCCAGACTCGCGCCCTCCGTCCGGAAGACCCTTCGGCAGCTTGCGGAAAGCCCGAGGGTACGGCTTGCGATCCTCTCGGGCCGGTCGCTTCCCGACGTCAGGGGCCGGGTCCGTCTGGCACGGGTGGTCTACGGGGGCTGCCACGGCCTGGAGATCCAGGGGCCGGGTGTTCGATTCAGGCATCCCGAAGCCAGAGCGAGATCCGCCCGGGTCAGGGCGGCGGTACGCGCCCTGGCGCGGCAGCTCCATGGCTTCCCCGGGGCTTTTCTCGAGCGCAAAGGACTCTCGGTCAGCCTCCACTACCGGCGGGTGCCGCGCCACCTGCGGCAGGAGCTTTCGGGCGTGGCAGCCCGACTGGAGCGACACGCGCCGGGCCTCACGACCCTGCCGGGAAAGCACGTCATCGAGTTCATGCCGGTCGTCAACTGGAACAAGGGTCGAGCTGCACGCTGGATCGCGAAGCGGTTGGCGCTGGCGCTTCGCCCCCGCCCGAGGGTGATCCTCTACGCGGGGGACGACGCCACTGACGAGGCGGCGTTCAGAGCGCTGAAGGGGCGGGGGCTAACCATCCGGGTGGGCGCGGAGCGAGGTGGGGCCGAGTACGCGGTGAGGCACGTCCGCGCCATCCACGCGCTGCTCAGGCGGATCGCCCGGGTTATCGGGCCAGGTGGACCAGAAGGGAGAGGTAATCGCGGAGGTGGCGGGTGATCAGGAAGTTTTGCCTGACGTGTTCCCGGGCTGCCTCCCCAATCTTCCGGATGAGCTGGGGGCTGGCCAGGAGATAGCGGATCCAGTAGGCCGCGCCCTCCACCGAATTCACCGTGTAGCCGGTCACGCCTTCGATAATCTGCGCGGTGATCCCGCCCGTCGCGCCCCCGACGACCGGCTTTCCCTTCCACATGGCCTCCGCGACCGTCAGGCCGAACCCCTCGCGCGTCGATTTCTGGATCACGATGGTGGCTGCGCGCTGGAGCGCGTTGATCTGGAGGTGGGCGTTGGAGGGGAGGTCGAGCACATAGATGTCGGGGTCACGGCCCGCCGCTTCGCGGACCTCCTCCAGCACCTGAGCGCCCTCGGGATCGTCGGTCGCTCCGCCTCCCGCCAGCACGAGCCGCACGTCGTGGTAGCGTTTCACGATCCGGTAGGCATTGATGACCCCGATGGGGTCCTTGAAGCGATCAAACCGGGACACCTGAAGCAGGATCGGCTTCTCCAGCGGCACCTGGAGCGCCTCCAGGGTCTTGTGGATCTCCTTTCGGCTCATCTGCCGGTTCTTGGCCGCCAGCGGATCAATGGAGGGGAACACGAGAAACTGCGGGATTGGGAGCTGCTGGGCAAAGGCCGGCAACGAAAAGATGGCGGCGTCATAGCGGACCACGAAGCGTCTGAGGAACGCCCACGCGCGGCGCTGGGGGGAGGACAGGTCGATGTGGCAGCGCCACACCCACCGCCCTTCGGGAGGGCGGGACTCGATCATGGCGGCGGGCTGGGGATCATGGATCAGCACCAGGTCCGCGTCCAAGCGGCGGCGCCCGGCGTTGGCGCGGTTGACCGCCTGGTAGTGCTCCAGCATGGCGTCGGTGAAGACCTGCTCGGTGCCCTGGAGCGCGTTGTGGAACGCCTTGGTCGTGGCGAAGAACTCCGGGTCGCCCTCGATCACCTCCCACTCCGCCTTGATGCCGAGGTCGTTCATGATGGGCACGAGACGGGTCAAGATCTCGGCGACACCTCCGCCCGACCGGGTGGAGTTGACGTGGACGAAGCGCCTCCCGCGCACCCGCTCCGAGAGCCGGGCGAGGAAGTCCACCGCCCCCTTGGGGGCCACGTGCCGGTAGCTCTCGATGGTGATGCCGTTATCGCTCACCGGCTGAGGTCTCCGTCGTGAGCTCGGCGTCAACGAGCCGGAGCATCTGGAGGCGCATCTCCTCCAGCCCCCCGAGGTAGGGGGTGATCCGGGAGATCTTGTCCGCCAGCGAGGCAAGCCCCAGCTCCTGGGCGATCCAGCGGGCGAACTCGCCGCCCGCGATGCCCCGGAGGAGCCCGGCGTACAAGGCGTGAAAGTAGATGGCGCTGGCATCCACCGTGGCCAGGCAGCGCCGGAACTCCGCCAGGGTTCGCGCTTGGAGCCCTGTCGGCACCTCGATCATGTGCGACTGGACGAAGAAGAAGGGCTCGCCGAAAACCACCCGCGGCACGGGGTGCAGGGTCGCGACGTGATCGTCGATGATCGAGAGCAGCTCGTCGCGGAGTTCCTCCAATCGCAGAAATTGAAACGGATCCACGACGGCGAGGCGCTCTGCCAGCACCTGGTCCCGCACCTGAGAGGCGACCCAGTTGGCGAAATCGTTCGCGTAGGCCCGGGTCATCCGCGGATGGCGGAGGAAGACGGTATAGGTGTGGCTGTAGACCGACCCGAGCGGGACCTGCTCGAGCCGCTCCATCAGCTCGCGCTCGTCCCGGGCACGGTGCCCGAGGATCTCCCTGAGCTCGATACACCCGACGAATGCGAAGGGTGGCGCCTCACGCATGGCTACTTAGATTGTATCCCGCTTCGCTCGCGCTTTTCCGTTGACTTTTTCACCGCCAAGGTATAGAAGACTGCAAGCAGGAGTCCCTGGATGATCATACGGGGTGGTATGAAGCCGGTCTTCATTCTGTTCGTCGTAATTCACCTGCTCGTGGACCTGGCGATGCCGTCCTTGCCCGGGGCGTTCCGGTTCAATCCGGACGAGTCAGTGGTCGGTGTCCGGGTCGGGCCGGTGCATGCACAAGAGCTCAAGCCGACCCCGCCGGTGGACCTGCGCTGGGAGCCGGTTGACCTGCCTCGCTTCGAGCTGAAGCCTTCTCTCGACCGCCCTGCGCGGATCACCGTTCCCGATCTGATCGTGCTGCTTCCGCGTCGTGACCCCTCGCCGGATCCGTCCGCACAAGGCTCCATCGAAGACTGACCTCCGCTCACCCGTCCTGATCCGCCGTCTTCTCTCACTTCCTCCCGCCACCCTCGAGGTGGCCCCGGATGTCTGGCCGTCGGACGGCGGACCCACTATCACGCTCGATGGCTCTCAGGGAGAAATTTCAACGACATGACTCGCTCGCCAAGAGAGGGACGGAGGGCTGGAGATGAAAATAAAGGAAGGGTATGAAGGGCTCGTGGTCGCCCTTGGTCTGGCGGCCGTCGCCTTCTTGATTGTCGGGATCCTGAAGCTCGTGTTTTAATGCCATCCTGCTGTTCGAGTCGGCCTCGAGTCGGACCTCGATGAGCTGATCCGGGCGGGCCCCCAGGCGGGAGTGGTGGCGCTCACCGGAGTTGCCTGCCCGTTCGTGCTGGGATTCGCCCTGGCGACCTGGTGGGGAAACCCGACGCTCGTGGCGCTCTTCGTCGGCGCCATGCTGACGGCCACGAGCGTCGGCATCACCGCCCGGGTCCTCTCCGACCTCGGCCGGCTCCAGGAGGCCGCCGCCTCCTCGCGGCCGTCGCCGACCTTTTCGTCCCGATCTTCTTCGTCACGGTCGGGATGAAGGTGGATCCCGCGACGCTGAACCCGTTTGGCCGGGATGCCGGGAGCATACCCGCTTTCGTCTCGCCTCCTGGAGAGGCTACGCGAATTCCGGAAGGAGAGTGCCGATGTTACTCACGCTGAGCAACGAAGAGCAGGAACTTCTCGCCGAAACCCTGAATCGATACCTGAGCGATCTCCGCATGGAGATCACCAGGACCGACAGCCGTCAATTCAAGGCGCGACTGAGGCACCACGAGCAGATCATTCAAGGGCTCATCGAGAAGCTGGGCTCCGCCTGAATTTACCGGTGGGCGCCTTCACACCAAGGACGATGGCGGAGCTCCGCGGGCTGGTCATCGTCTGGCTGGCCGCCAAGCCGGCCGGCGAGGGGATGGAGCGGGTCGGCCAAACGCCGGCATCACGCGTGAGGCAGGAGGAGTCGACTGGGCCCAGCAACTGAGAGGTATCCCTGAATGAGTGGTGACCTGGCAATAGCAGTATTGATATTTCTGGCCAGCGCTGCGTCAGTTATTTTCTTTGGCACCCAGCTCGCCCAATACGGCGACGCCCTGGCCCACCTGACCGGCTGGGGCCGCCTCTTCGTCGGCACCGTCCTGGTGGCGGTGGCCACATCCC
>JACQRS010000273.1 GCA_016206385.1 Candidatus Rokuibacteriota bacterium
GGCTCAAGGACTTCACCGGGGCCACGGAGGTCTTGGGATCGTTCCACGGCCCCGCCACGTCGAAGTAAACCACGGCCAGACTCTGCTCCTGAGGGAGCAGGCGCCCCAGCACCGGAAGCTTCCGGATCCCGCCCTCCAGCACCTGAAGGAGTCTCACGGCGAGGTCGAAGTCGAGGGTCTGCTCGGGGAGCCTCACCTTCCCCACGCCGCTGACCCGCACCACCTCGCTGTCCAGCACGAGGTTCTTGGTCTCCATCACACCCTGTGCCACCGTGAAGTCGGCGCTGATGCGGCGGTACGGCATCCGTTCCTGCGCCAGATCGGGGAGGCGGACGGGCTGGGCCGGGCTTCCGAGCAAGCCGAAGATCCGGACCAGCGCCGGGTAACGGGAGAGGCTCCCGCCCTCGAGGCGCGCTGAGAGGCTTCCGGCGAGCGTCCTGAGCGGCGCCGGCTCGGGACCGGTCTCGAAGCCCAGGGATCCGCGCAGGCGGAGGTCACCGCTGGCCCAGCGCGACCGGATCTGGAGCTCGTCGTAGAGCTGCTCGAGCCTCGCTTTGTCGAGCCCGAGCTCGAGGGCGTGGTGCCAGCGCGCGCCCCGGCGCTCGGACGCCCCCCGGCCCTCAAGCCTGCCGCCCGCGGCGGCACCTTCCCACACGGCGTACTCTACCCTCTCGTTCGCAAAGCTCACCTCGCCAGACGAAACGGAGAGCGCAACCGGGAGCGGTTTCAACCGGATTTCCACACCTCGGAGGTCGGCGCGGCCGGCGACGCGAAGCGCTCCGGGCGCGCCCGTGAGCGAGACGCGAACCTCCGGCGTGCCCTTCACGTCCGACACCGCGGGCACCCATGACTCGAGAAGGGCGAACGGGGCGTAGCCTCTGAGCTCGAGGTCGGTCCGCTCGCCCACTTGAACACTGCCGTTCACCGTCACCGAGAGGCCGGGCCCTACCAGATCCAGAGCGTCGAAGCGGAGCGTGCTGCCCTCCGCCGTGACAGTGGTCGGGGCGCGGAGCCGACAGGGTGTCTCACCGGCCCGGCAGCGCAGGGCTGTCAGCTCGACGCGCGCCCGGAGCTCCTGGAAATCTGGCAGCTGAGCCGAGAGCGTGGCGCTGCCATCCGCGCGGACAGCCAAAGGAAACGGGAGCCGGCGCCTCAAGGCGCGGAGGTACGGCGACAGATCCAGGTCCTTTCCGATCACCTCGGCCTGGAGCGGGCCCGCCAGAGTGAGCGGAGCGGTGCCCCGGGCCTGGGCACCCGTGTCCAGGGCGAGCTGCCACTTCCACCACTCCTGCTCCAGAGAAAACCACACCGTCCCGCTTCCAAGGCGGAGGTCGCGGAAGGCTGTGTCAGTCAGCGCCAGGTCTCCCTCCACGTGAGGCTGGGAGAGGTCACCTGCCCCTCGCGCGCGGAGCACCACGGTCCCCGTAAGGGCTGGAGCGCCCGAAAGGGTGGCGAGGTCCAGTTTCACCGGAGCAAGGGTAAAGCGGTAGGTGCCCGAGAGGTCGAGCTGCCCCTCTGCCCGAAACGGAATGCCGCGGCGGCTTCCTGTCAGCGACCGGATCGTGAGCTTCGAGCCCTCGAATCCGAGCGCGGCGCGGATCGACTCCAGGCGCTCGGTCCCCACCCTGACTTCCCGCACCTCCAGCTGGCCACCACCCGCCAGGCTCTTTGGTGTTCCGCTGGCAGTGAGTCGAAGCGCAAACGGGCCGGCGAGCGGCACGGCGCGGGGCAGCCATCCCGCCAGGTCCTCCAGCCGTCCCCGGCCATCCACTTTCAGTGAGAGGCTCAGCGCCTCTCGCCACCTTCCGGCTTCGCCCCGAGGAGGCAGCTTTGCCTCTCCCGCCAGGACAGCGAGAGAACTGCCGGTCGCGACCTTGAGCCCGCGTGAGCTGACCCGTTGGGGCTCCACCTCCAGCGGCCCTTCGACAGAGGTGAGACGCGCGGCGCTGAGGGAAAGCTCCTGCCCTCTCACCTGGCCCGAAAATCTCGGGGCCTTCAGGGTCCGGCCCACTTGTCCTGAGAACGAGAGCCGGCCGCCGATCCCCTCGACCGCCCACGGCCAGAGGCCCTGACCGAGGTCGTCGATTGTGCCGGACACGGTCAGGGCGAGCGCTCCGCTGGCGAGGTCCGCGCTTCCGCGAGCCGCAGCGCGGCTCCCTTTCCTAACGAGGGCGAGGCGCTCGATACGAAGGACGCTCCCGGCCACCTGCCCGACCAGTGCCGCGTCGATCTCGCGGCTTCCGTCTTTTGCGCGGAGGCGGCGCGCAGAGAGGTCCAGGCGAGCGCTCAGCCCTTCCGCGGTCCGGCCCTGGCCGCTCCCCTCCACGCTCCCGGTGAGCCGCCCGGTGAGCGGCGCCGACCAGCCGAGAGCGCCGAGCGCCTCATCGAGGGAGACCCCATTCAGCCCGACCCGTCCCCGGTAGCGTGCCGCTCCGGGCTCGTAGATCCCCGCGGCCCACACTCGGCCGCCCGCGGCCCTGGCTTCCAGCGAGGCGATCTCGATCACGTCGGGATGGATTGAGAGTGAGGCTTCCGCATCGCTGATCGCGAGACCCTTCACCACGCTTTCCCCCAGCTTCACCGTCCCCTGAAAAACGGGCGGGAGCCTGTCGCCGAGAAGCTTTCCGTTCACCACCACGGCTCCCGTCCAGTCCGCGCCGAGCCCGAGGAACGGGGCCAGCTCCTCGAGCAGGATCGTTCCGCCGAGATCCAGTTCAGCCCTCGGCGTCTCCCCCGACGTCGCCACCGTTCCGTGAAGGGCGAGAGCCGAGCCTCCGCGGGCGAGCTGAAGCCGGGTGACCTCCCAGCGATGGCGCATCGCTCTGGCGCTCGCTTCGAGGCGGATCCCGTCAAGCGTCCGGCTCCCGAGCCTGAGCCGCGACTCGCCAACCAGGGTGGCGGTGGCCTGGGCCGATCCCTGCCACCGGAGATCCAAGCCGAGTGCTTCAATGTCCACGGCGACCCCCGCGCCGGCATGTGTGTAGCGGACCAGGGCGCCTTCGACGGAAAGGGGGAACCGCGCTCCCGCCTCGGCTCTGGCCAGCTCGCCGAGCCGCGCCAAGAGCGCGTGGGCCAACTCCCGCAGCCGGGGTGAGTCCTCGAGAAGAAGTCTGGGGTGTCTCGCGCTCACCGATCGGACGCGGAGCTCGCGGCGGAGGAGCGGCCAGAGGGCAAGGCGGACGCGGAGCTGCTCCGTCTCGAGGAGCGGGGCGCGTGTCTCGGGGTCCAGGAGCGCCGCCTGCCGCACCTCGACCTCCCCCAACCGCAGCGAGAACCCGACGCCCCCTAGCCGGACCGGCATGGCCAGCTCCCGGGAGAGCGTGCTCTCGAGGTAGGCGCGGATCTGGTCGCCGGCCCGCTGGCTCCGGAGATAGAGCAAGCCCGCGGCCAGCGTCCCGAGCAGGAGGAGGACGATCAGCACGCTCGCGAGCCAACCGCGGCCGCGCATGCTAGCTCCGGACCGTGGGCCCGCCCGCCTTCACGCCCCGGAGCAGGACGAGCCCGACGAGGAAGAACAAGCCCACCGCGACGATGGCGGTCCGCTGGTTGCCGCCCGTCAGGCGGGAAACCAGGCCGAAGATCATCGGGCCGAAGATGGCCGCCGCTTTCCCGCAGAGGGTGTAGAAGCCGAACAGCTCCGCCTCCTGCCCACTCGGGATCAGGGAGGCCATGAAGGCGCGGCTCGCGGCCTGCACCGCGCCAAGTCCGGTCCCGGCCAGAATCGCCACGACGAAGAACTGGAGCTTGGTCTGGACGAAGTATGCCGCCACCACCACCAGGCACCACTGGATGAGCGTGCAGATCACGACGAACTTCGGGCCCCTGAAGTCCGTGGGGCGCGCCCACATCCACGCGCCGGCAAAGGCCGAGAGCTGGACGACGAAGTAGAGCTGGATCACCTCGGCGGTGGTGAACCCGAGCGTGTGGCCGGCGAAGATGGACGAAAAGAACACCACGGTGTTGATGCCGTCCTCAAAGAAGAGATAGGCGAGGAGGAACCGGCGCAGCTCCGGGAGACCGAGGATCCGGCCGAGGGTCGCCCGCGTCCGGGCGAACCCGACGCGCATAGCGTCAGTTAGGCTGAGAGCGCCGGGACGGTCAGCCGGCAGGTACAGGAACGCCGGAATGGCGAAGAGGCCGTACAGCGCGGCCGTGACCAAAAACGCCCCCCAGTAGTTGCCCGCCAGCGCGAAGGGAAGCGCGGCGCCCAGGGCGACCGCCGAGCCCAGGTATCCGACCGCAAAGCCGTAGGCGGAGAGGCGCCCCTGCCACTGGCGCGGCGCCAGCTCGGGGAGATAGGCGTTGTAGTAGACGATCGCGCCCTCGAACCCGACGGTCCCCACCACGGCCAGGAGCCACCCCCAGAGCACGTCGCCCCGCTCCACCGTCGCCATGAGCGCCGTGGCCGCGACGCTCAGGTAGGTGAGGACGAACAGGAAGCGCTTGCGGACGCCCGCGTGGTCGGCGATCGCCCCGAGCAGCGGCGCGGACAGGGCCACGATGAACATGGAGGTCGTGACCGCCAGGCCCCACCAGAAATCCCCTTCCCCGCGCTCGTTGCCGACGACCGCCAGGGCGTAGTACTTGGAGTACACGGTGGCCGGGATGACGGCGACGAAGGCGGAGTTGGCGAAGTCATAGAGCGTCCATGCCACCGCGGCCCGCCGGTTCATCCCGCGCCCTCTCCACCATCTTACCCGACCGGCCGGGCCACACCTACCGATCGAGCCACACCTTGCGGAACGGGGCGAGGAACTCGGGAGCCGACGAGAGCGGCGAGCGCTCAAGCCCTTTCACGTACGGCTTGATGAGGGCGCGGCTCGAGTAGTGGTAGAGGGTGATCCACGCCGCGTCGGTGAGGATCATCTGCTCCGCCTCCTGGTAGCGCTTGAAGCGGAGCGGGCCCGGCGCCATGGCGTCTGCTTCGTCGAAGAGGCGGTCGAGGACCGGGTTCCGATAGCGGGAGGTGTTGCCGGCGGCCCCCGCGTTCCGTGAGTGAAAGAGCACGGCGAGAAAGTTCTCCGGGTCCGGGTAGTCAGCGATCCAGCCCTGGCGGAAGAACGGGGTCGCACCCTCATCAACCAGCTTGATGTGGGCCGCCCAGTCCAGGCGCCTGAGCTCCAGGGTGATTCCCACCTCTTTGAGCTGCGCCTGCAGCAGCTCGGCGATCCGCTGGTTCAGATCCCCGGTGTTGTAGTGGTACGCCACCGGACCCAGCCCCTTCCCTCCGGCATAGCCCGCGGCAGCCAGGAGCTGTCGGGCCCGCTCGCGATCAAAGGGCAGACCCGCCACGTTCGGATTGAAGCCGGGCATGGCCGGCGGCAGGATCCCCTTCCCCGGCGTCACGCACCCCTCCAGCAGGCCGTGGACGATGGGGCCGGGGTCGATGGCGTGGGCCAGAGCCTGGCGCACCCGCCGGTCGCCGAACGGGGCCCGCTCCACGTTGAAGCGGACGGCGTGGGTGCCGAGGATCGGCCAGATGGCCACCTCGCCCTTGAACGCGGGATCCCGCTGGACCGCGCGGCAGTGGCCCGTGGGGATGTCGGCGACATCGAGATGGCCGGTCCGGTACTCGTTGAAGCGCGTGATCTCGGCCGGGATGATGCGAAAGACGATACGGTGGAGGTAGGGCGCGCCGCGGAAGTGCTCCCTGAACGCCTCGAGAACCACCTGGTCGTCGCGGCGCCAGCTCACGAGGCGGAAGGCGCCGGTGCCAACCGGGTGGCTGGCGAACTCGACTCCGCGTCGCTCCGCCTCCTCCCGCGGGACGATGGCCGCGGCATCGTAGGCCACCAGGTAGAGAAAAGGCGCGAAGGGCCGTTCCAGCGTCACCTCCACGGTGAGGTCATCCGCCACGCGGATCCCTCTGATCTCCCTCGCCTCGCTGCGGATGAAGTCGCGCGCGCCCGCGATCTTCTCGAACACCCACGGCCGCTTTCCCCGCGCGGCGCGCTCGTAGGAGTACTTGACGTCGCCGGCCCGGAGCTCCCGGCCGTGATGGAACTTCACCCCGGCGCGCAGGTGGAAGGTGTACACCCGCTGGTCGCGGGAGACCGTCCACCGCTGGGCCAGCGCCGGTACGGGCGTCAGGCGATCGTCCAGCTCAACCAGCGTGTCGAAGAGCTGGCGGATGACGGCGGATGATGTGGTGTCGGTGGCCTGGGCGGGGTCCAGCGTCGGCGGGTCTGCGCCGAAGACCCCGCGGAACGCGCCGCCGCGCCGCTCGGGAAAGGCGGCGGGAGGGATCACCACGAGCAGGCCGAGGAGCAGGGCCAGCACGGCGCCGATCGCCCGACCAGGACCCGCCGCGATCGTGTTCGCCGACACGCTCGGCCAACCGCGGCGCCGAGCCGGCCTCGAGCTGCTCATCGGAAGAACCGGGAAGGCGACCACGCCAGCTCGACGCGATCGAGTCGGTGGAAGCCGCTCGGGTGGAGGCGCAGATTCCTCACATCCGCGCGCGCCACCGCCCAGTGCAACCGGACATAGAGGGGGATCCACGGAAGCTCGTCGGCCAGGATCGCCTGGGCACGCTGATAGAGGCGGAGGCGCTCCGGCCTGAACCCGAGCTGGCTGGCCCGGATCAGGAGATCGTCGAGCCGCTGGTTTCGGTAAAAGGACAGGTTGACGGCCGCGGGGCCCCGGACGGCCGCCTCACTGGTTGAGAGCGGATAGAGGAAGAGTTGGGGATCTCCCCCCTCCACCCGCGCCTCGGTCAGCACCAGCTCGTGCTCGCCGTACTGGGCGAGCTGGCTCGCCACCGCGGGCAGTTCGCTCCGGATCGTGAGGGTGATCCCCGCCGCGTTGAGCGCCAGCCGCATGGCCTCGGCGATCCGCGCCTGGTCGAGGATGCCGGCGCCCTCTCGAATCAGGAGCTTCGCGCTCATCCCTTGGGGAAACCCGGCGTCGGCCAGAAGCCGCCTGGCACCCTCGGGATCCGCTGTCAGAATCGGAGAGCCTTCCCGCCGCCCCCACACCCCCGGTGGCAGGAAGGACTGGAGCGGAATCGCAACGCCCTCCACCGCCAGCGCGAGGAGGGCGGGGTCCAGCGCCGCGGCAACGGCCTGGCGCACCTTCTTTCGCGAGAAGGGATCCTTCTCGGTCTGCATTGCCAGAAGCCCCACCTCCCATCCCGGCACCGACAGCGCTCCGTCCGTCCGTCGCGGGGCCCGCGGGGGAAGCCAGAGGTCCAGCGTCCTGGCGTTGATCTCGGCCTCGGCCTGATCGTCGCCGGCCACTTCCACGAAAACGATCCGCTTGACTGAAGGCGCCCCGCCCCAGTAGCCGGGATGAGCTTCCAACACGATCCGTCCCGTGGCGACCTCGCCGAAGCGGTAAGGCCCGGTGCCGAGCCACCGGATCGTTTCTGCCTCACCGGGAGCCGGGAGAATGATCGACAAGCCGGGGTGGGCAAGGGCGGTGAGGAGTGGCGCGTACGGTTGGGTGAGCTGAATCTGCACCGTCCTGACATTGGGCGCCCGCACCTCTTTCACGACCCCGGGGAGCCCACGCAGCAGTCGCGGCCAAACTTCGTTCGGATTCGGACGGAGCGGATGGTCGGGGAAAAACTGCCGCTCGAAGCTGGCAACCACCAAGGCGGCCGTCAGCGGGGTGCCGTCGTGAAACTGAACCCCGCTCCGGAGCGTGAAGGTCCACGTCAGTCCGTCTCGGGAGACCGCCCACTGGGTCGCCAGCGCGGGCTCCACGTCGCTGGTCCCCTCCCGGAATTGAACTAATGTCTCAAATACCTGCCGCGCGATGAACGGGAGCGGGCCCGCCAGGGCGCCCGCCGGGTCGAGGACACCCGGAATCGCCGCCACGCCGACCCGCAGCTCGTCGCGGAACTGGCCCGATATGGGGCGCGGGAGAAGGGCGACGAGAAGGACGACAACCGCCAAACGGACACGCATGGGCTTCTTATACGACGAAACACCCCGTCCCGTCCATTTTACGCCACCGGATTGGAACCGAACGCGTTGACGAGCGGTTTCAGATATGAGCGGGCCCGATTGCCGACGGGCGGACACGACAATGACGCGCAATTTCGACGGTTCGTGGGACGCCGCGCGGCGATTTTTTCTTGACATTCTTTTTAACCGGCCCCTATACTGAAGAATCTTCATGGGAACGAGCCTGACGTGATCTCACCCCGCGTCCTTGAGCCCTGAGGGATCACCCCGAGAGGGACGGAAGCCAATGAAGGAGCTGGAGAAAAAGGGTAACCCGAACCGAGAGCCCGGCTCGGAGGGGATGAAGGGGCTCTCCAAGTTTCTCCCCATGACCGATTCCCATTACCGTCGGCGGCTCACCGAGTACGAGATCCAGGTGCAGGACCTCCAGACGTACATCCGCTCGCTCGAAGCGGAGACCGTTCACCTCAGAAAGAAGCTGGAGGAGGCGCCCAAGGAGTTCATGATCCTGGAGAACAAGCTCCGGGAGGCGAACCGGCAGCTCGTGCAGGCCTTCAACCAGAACGAGAAGCTGGTCAACGCCCTCTACGAGGCGCGGGAGCAGGTCCAGTCACTCAAGGAGGAAGTGGACAAGCTCTGCGCGCCGCCGTCCACCTACGGCGTCTACCTGTCCGTCAACGACGACGGGACCGTCAACATCCTGGCGCAGGGGCGGAAGGTCAAGGTGAACCTGCACCCCTCCATCAAGCCCGAATCGCTCAAGCCCGGGCAGGAGCTGATCCTGAACGAAGGGCTCAACGTGGTCGAGACCGCCGGCTACGAGATCCAGGGCGACGTGGTGGTGCTGAAAGAGGTCCTGGACGAAGGGCGCGCGGTGGTGACGCTTCGAGCGGATGAGGAGAAGGTCGGCATCATCGCCGATCCCCTCCGGATCCAGAAGCTCAAGGTGGGCGACCACATCCTCATGGACTCGAAGTCCGGCTATCTCCTCGAGCGGCTCCCGAAGAGCGAGGTCGAGGACCTGACCCTGGAGGAGGTCCCCGACATCAGCTACGAGGACATCGGCGGGCTCCAGGCGCAGATCGAGGCCATCCGCGACGCGGTGGAGCTCCCGTACCTCTACGCGGACTACTACCGGGAGCACAAGCTCACCCCGCCCAAGGGCGTGCTCCTCTACGGGCCGCCTGGCTGCGGCAAGACCATGATTGCCAAGGCCGTGGCCAACAACCTGGCTATGAAGATCTCCGAGAAGCGCGGGGAGAAGATCAAGGGGTACTTCCTCAACATCAAGGGCCCGGAGCTCCTGAACAAGTATGTGGGCGAGACCGAGAGGAAGATCCGCGAGATCTTCCAGAAGGCGAAGGAAAAGGCCGCCGAGGACGTGCCGGTCATCGTCTTCTTCGACGAGATGGACGCTCTCTTCCGGACGCGAGGATCGGGGATCTCCTCCGACGTCGAGACCACTATCGTGCCCCAGCTGCTGGCGGAGATCGACGGCGTCGAGGGGTTGAAGAACGTGATCGTGATCGGCGCCTCCAACCGGCAGGACCTGATCGACCCGGCCATCCTGCGGCCGGGGCGCCTGGACGTGAAGATCAAGATCGAGCGGCCCGACAAGGCCGCGGCCGTCGACATCTTCGAAAAGTACCTGGCCCCGGACGTCCCCATCCACGAGGTCGAGTCCCAGCACGACGGCGATATACGGGCGACCATTGTGCGGTTGATCGCTTCCACCGTGGAGGAGATGTACGCGCTGCGCGAGGACAACCGCTTCTTGGAGGTCACCTACGCGAACGGCGACAAGGAGGTCCTGTACTTCAAGGATTTCGCCTCCGGTGCCATGATCGAGTCCATCGTGCGCCGGGCCAAGAAGCTGGCGCTCAAGCGCTACATCGGGAGCGGCGAGAAGGGCATCAAGCTCGACGACCTCCTCACCGCGGTCCGCGAAGAGTTCAAGGAGAACGAAGACCTGCCCAACACCACCAACCCGGACGACTGGGCGAAGATCGCCGGCAAGAAGGGCGAGCGGATCGTCTTCGTGAAGGCGCTGATGGGAGAGGGCAAGGGGAAGCCGCGCGCGGTGGAGCCGGTCACGACCGGCCAGTACCTGTAAGCGCAGAAGGGTGAGTGGACGGCTCCGAGTGGACCCCTCACCCTTTTTCCATCTCGGGTGAGGGGTGCATGGCGATTCCGAAGGTGATGGGGGTCGAGACGGAGTACGGCATCACGGTCAAGAACCAGCCTGACTTCAACCCGATCCTCTCCTCCCTCCTCCTCATCAACAGCTACGAGACGTACCGCGCCTCCCGCATCCGGTGGGATTACGAGGCGGAAAGCCCGCTCCGGGACGCCCGGGGCTTCGAGTACATGGAAGAAAAAGACGTTCCCTCCAAGGAAGAGTCCCGCCTCATCAACCTGATCCTGTCCAACGGCGCGCGCTTCTACGTGGACCACGCCCACCCGGAGTACTCGAGCCCGGAGAC
>JACQRS010000274.1 GCA_016206385.1 Candidatus Rokuibacteriota bacterium
ATGTTGCCCCGGGCCAGGTCCAGGATCATCTTGTCGGTCAGCTCCACCGCATAGGGGCCGGTTTCCAGGATCTCCTGAGAGGACTCAAGCGCCTCCTGGAGGTCGGCATAGTGGATCACGTCCAGCGCCGTGGCGCGCGGCCGCGGGACCAGCCGCATCTTGGCCTCGACCACCGTGGCCAGGGTCCCCTCCGACCCGACAACCAGGCGGGCCAGGCTGAAGGGCTGGTCCTTGACGAACTCGTTCAGGTTGTAACCTGAAACCCGACGCAAGATCGTCGGATAGCGCGCCAGGATCTCTTCCCGGTGCTCACCGACAATCCGGATCACCTCACGGTAGATCTGCCCCTCAAGGCCGTTCCCCCTGAGCTTCTGCTGGAGCGCCTCCGGAGTGAGGTCCTTCAGCACCACCTCGCTCCCATCGGCCAGGAGCACGGTCAGCTCCAGCACGTGGTGAAGCGTGAGCCCGTAGGCGATGGAGTGGGCTCCGGCGGAGTTGTTGCCCAGCATCCCGCCGAGGGTGGCCCGGTTGGAGGTGGAAGTGTCGGGCCCGAAGAGAAGGCCTGGAGGCCGCACGAGAGCGTTGAGTTCGTCCTGAACCAGCCCCGGCTCGACCCGGCACCACATCTCTTCGCGGTCGACCTCGAGGAGCTGGTTCATGTGGGGGGAGAAATCGAGCACGATGGCCCGGTTCACGGCCTGGCCCGCCAGCGACGTGCCGCCCCCCCGGGGCAGGATGGGAACGCCGTGGCGGTTCGCCACCTCGATGACCGCCTGCACATCCCCCTTGTCGCGCGGCGTCACCACGCCGATGGGCTCCACCTGATAGATGGAGGCATCGGTCGAGTAGAGCAGGCGCGTCATTCGGTCAAAGCGCACCTCGCCCCGGACCACGCGCCGCAGGTCGTGCTCGAGATCGGTCATGAAACGCCTCCGAGCCGGTACAGTGCCGCCATTATACCCGGAGGCTCCGCGGGGGTATATATTGGGAGCGTGGAGTTTCGCCGGCGAGGCGTCGTCGCTCCCCTCCTCGTGGCGCTCGCGCTCCCGGTTTGGGCCGCCCCCACGGCGCCCGCGTTCACGATCCGGCTCCTGGACCAGAAAAAAACCTTCGACTCACGGTCGCTCCTCGGCAAGAAGGTGCTGGTGGTGCGCTTCCAGGCCTCCTGGTGCCGGGTGTGCGTCAAGGAAGCCCCCGCCTTCGAGCGGCTCTACCGGAAGTACAAGGGGCGCAACGTGGAGTTCGTGGCCGTGCAGGTGCAGGACACGCCGGCCGATGTCCGAAAGTTTCTCAAGGCCCACCGGGCCAGCTACCCGGTGGGGCTGGACCCGGATCTCAGGATCGCCAACCGCTTCGGCTTCAAGGACGCCCCGGACACCGTGGTGATCTCCCGGGCGGGCGAGATCGTCGCCCGCTTCACCGGCCCATCCAGTGAAGCGGAGCTGGCCAAGGCCATCGATGGCCAGCTCGCCCGCCGGAAGAAAGCCGCGCCGAGCCGCTAGTCCGCGGTACCCGGTTTGCGGGCGGTCTCGTAGAGGAACAGGGCCGCGCCCCCGCGCACCGTGGCGCGCTTGTCCAGGGACAGCACGGCGATTCGAGTGGACGCCAGCGCGCGCGAGAAGGCGTAGCGCCCCGTCCAGCGGAGGATGGCGGGCTCCAGCGGCTTGAGTGACTCGGCGACCCCGCCGGTCACCAGCACCACCTCCGGGTTCAGGCCGTTGACGACCGCGCCAAGCCCGGCGCCGAGGGCCTGACAGACCTCCTCAACCAGGCTTGCCGCCAGCGGGTCACCCGCCGCGGCGGCACCGAACACGTGGGCGGCCGTCACCGCTGCGGGATCGCCACCCGCCAGGGCCAGGATCTCAGAGTCCGAACGCCGCTTGAGTCGGCCCCGCGCTTCGGCGGCGATGTCGGGACCGGCAACGTACGCCTTGAGGCACCCCTGCCCTCCGCAGAAGCACGGCCGGCCGTCGAAGTTCACTGAGATATGACCCAGCTCGCCACCATACCCCGCCGCGCCGCGAACCAGCTGCCCGTCCAGGACGATGCCACCCCCGACGCCGGTGCCGATTGCCAGGAGAACGAGCGAGCGGGCTCCTCGGCCTTCGCCAAAGGTCCACTCCCCGAGAGCCAGCGCATTGACGTCGTTGTCCACGAACGCGGGGAGCCCGAAGCGCGAGCGGAGCGTCTCAGCCAGAGGCAGGCGGGCCAGCTCTGGGACGTTCTGGACGTCGTCGCCGATCACACCTGCCTCGGCGTCAACCGCTCCCGGCACGCCCACGCCGATTCCGACCACCCGAATGCCCTCAGCCCTTGAGGTGGCGACGAGATCGGTCAGAAGCGCATCCAGGGTCTCCACCGCTGTCCCGCGCTCGCGGGTGGAGGCTTGGCGCTGGACCAGGACCGCGCCCTCAGCCGTGACGAGACCCACCGCGATGGCGGTGCCGCCCACATCCGCGGCCAGGATCGCCTCGCGGCTCACGGCAGCTCGCCGAAGTGGCAGAGCCTGACCCCGTGAGCCTCCGCCGCGCGCCGGACCGACGGATCGGTCAGCCCCTCGAGCTCGACCTCCCGCTGCGTTCCGTACCGGCTGTAGGCCAGGTCGGCGTCGAAGAAGCCGGGATGGGTCATGAACTCTGAGACCCCGTCGGGCAGCGCGGCGAGGTGGCTGAGGAGCCGTTCGGCTGACCAGTAAGGCTCGGGACCGGACTCGCCGAAGAAGTGATCGGGAGTCCTGAGGCCGCCCGCCCGAGCGGCCCGTCGAACCGTCTCATCCTGGCTCCTCACCGGCACGCCGAGCTCCCTGGCCAGGGCCCAGACGACCTCCCGGATCGGCGAGTGGCGGCCCACGTGATGGTGAGTGTCCAGGTGGGTCGGCGGGCGGCCCACGAGGGGGAGGAAGGCAGTCACCTGGGCCCTCAGCTCCCGTCCCGCCTCCTCGGGCTTGGCGCGGGCAGCCGTCTGCCGGGGGTCGCGGATGAACTTTCCGTCGGGGTCAACCAGGGAAGCCACGGAGGAGGGCGGGGAGAGCGGCGCGCCGAGGGTGAGGTTCAGGTGCAGTCCCACGCCGAGCCGCGAAGCCTTGAGCTGGGCCAGAAGGTCCACGTCCACCGGGCGCGTGAGCAGGATCGTCGTGCTGGTAACGATCCCTCGCCGGTGGGCCTCCAGGATCCCCCGGCTCACGCCCGCTGTGAGGCCGAAGTCGTCAGCGTTGACGATCAGATACTTGGCCACCGCCGACCCGTGAAGACCCCCGGCGCCCGCGTCAACGCGGCCTGACACCCTGGATGACGAAGCGCTCGATGCTCCGGGGAAAGCCGGAGGGGGGGATCACACCCTCAGTGTCCAGGCTCCGGATGTGGTCCAGCCGCTCGTAGCCGATGCGGGGGAATGGCTGCACCTCGCTCCCGAGAACTGAGGGCTTGAGCCCCACCGCTTCCAGTCTGGCGAAGGCGCTCTTGCACCCCAGGAAGGCGAAGAGCGTGAAGACGAGCCGCCCGCCCGGGGCGAGATGGGCGGGGGCACCTTGGATCACCTTGTCGAGGATCTCCCAGCCGTCAACCCCGCCGTTGTCGGCAGCGGCAGCGGGGTCATCCCGCTCGCGGCCTGGCGGGGTCGGCATCTGGGGAGGGTTGGTGCAGATGAGATCGAAGCTCATGCCCCGCACCGGCTCATAGCAGTCTCCCACCCTGACTTCGACCCGATCGCCGACTCCGTTCAGGAGCGCGTTTTCCCTGGCGCACGCCACGGCCTCGGAGACAACGTCGGTCGCGACAACCTGGCAGCCGGCTCTGGCGGCGAGCACCGCACCGAGCCCCAGGCCGGTCCCCAGCTCGAGCACCCGCTCCCCCGGGTGGAACTCGAGGTGTCGAGCAAAGAGGAGCGAGCCGGCCTTGGGCACCTGCACCCCGTCGGCCACCTTGAGGAGGAGGCCCCGGTAGAGATAGAGGAAGAGGCCGTCATCCGGCGCCATGGTAGGCCTCCCTACCTCCCCTGCACCTTCCTGAAGTAGAGGCGGATCGCCTCCTTGAGCTGGGCGCGCGCTCCCGAGTTGGTCTTGGCGTCCTCGAGGAGCTCCAGATCGAGCTGGAGCGGGACACCCTCTTTCTTGACGCCGTCCAGCTCGGCGGTGAGCCCGCAGCGCTCGTCGGACTCGGTGAACACCAGCTTGGCTTTCTGGAAGCTGCCCGTCTCCTGGGCGAGCTGCTCGATGGTGTCGATGATGAGCTGCTTGAGCGCCTCGGCTTCCACCCCGGGCACCGTCGAGAATGCCGCAGTGAGGGTGATCTCGGCCATGCTCGCCCCCTATCGCTCGCCGTCCCAGACCTTCAGGATGTCGGCATGCACCTTGGCGGCGTTGGCCCGGATGGCGAAACTGATCGCCTCCCGAATCTCGTCCTCGGTCGCGCCGGCGGCCCTGGCACCTGCCAGGTCACGCTTCGCTCAGTGGGTGGTCCCCGCGGCTAAATTGGCCGCGAGGTAGCAGAGCGACCCCGTTTTGGGATCCAATACCCCCTTCTTGTAGCGCCAGCTTGCAATCACCGTCTCTTCAAGCATGTGACTCCTCCTGTTTAGTGTCGCTCCTTCCGGATCTGGAAGGGATGAAGCCAGCAGGTCCAGAC
>JACQRS010000306.1 GCA_016206385.1 Candidatus Rokuibacteriota bacterium
GAGCAGGTGCTCACGCTCACTGGGGCCCGTCCGACCCCGCCCGTCACCAGCATCTCGGAGGCCGTGGAGCGGATCGGCGAAAAGCTCCTCATCGTGGACCTCATCGAATACCCGGCCCCCCGGAAGAAGCGGGTGAGCCGGCTGGAGGTGAAGGAGGCGGAGCTTCAGCAACTCCTCCAGGAGCGCCCCCACCTCGCCCAGCTCGCCCTCTTCTGACCGTCGGGCGCACCGTGCCCCTCGGTTCTCCTGTCTCCCACATCAAATTCTCCCCTGCCCCCGGTGAAAACCCGTCCTCCCCCCTTGCCCACCGGAGAGAGCACACGCCCGCACTTGGAGCCCACCATGGCCGACCTCGACCCACAATGCACCGAGTGCGGCGTCCACGTGGACGGCAGCCTGCACTGCCCAGAATGCGATCTCGGGCCCCTGTGCGGCGGCTGCTACGACGCCCACGATCAGCACGCCTGCCTCATGGGCGAGTACGACTGAGCCCATGCTGCGCTGGCTCCCCGACCTCGCCCAGTTCCTCGCCTGGTGGCTCTGGCTCGCCTGGGGGCTCTGGCTCTGTCCGCGGCCCCGCCGCCGGTCCGGCTCCTCCCGCCAGGGGGGTCGTTGTGAGTGATGTGTCCCCCGCGCTTTGCGATCTGCGGCGCGACATCCCTGCTGTCCTGCCCCCTCTTCAGGAGATCCCCATGAAGATCATCAAGCTGCAGGCCGAGAACGTGAAGAAGCTCCGGGCGGTGGAGATTACGCCCACCGGGTCCACCGTCCTCATCAGCGGTCGCAACAACCAGGGCAAGACCTCCGTCCTCGACGCCATCTGGCTGGCCTTGGGCGGCGCCGAGGCGGAGAAGGGCATGGTGCGACCCATTCGGGACGGCGAAACCCGTGCCCAGGTCACCCTGGACCTCGGGGAGTACACCGTCACCCGGACCTGGACAGCCAACGACCGGAGCTACCTCACCGTCAAGAACCGGGACGGATCCAAGTTTGCCAGCCCGCAGGCCCTTCTCGACCGGCTTGTCGGGAAGCTCGCCTTCGACCCGCTGGCCTTCGCCCGCATGAGCCCCCGGGAGCAGCGCGCCACCCTCCTGCATCTCATCGAGCTCCCCGTCGACCTCGACGCGGTGGAGGCGAAGCGGGTCGAGCTCTACGCCCAGCGCACCGCGGCCAATCGCGAGGTCAAGCAGCGCGAGGCGGCCCTCGCCAGCCGACCCGTTCCAGACCCGAGCCTGCCGGACGCGGAGCTGAGCGCCACCGCACTCCTCGCGGACCTCCAGCAGGCCCAGGAGCAGCAGCTCGCGAATGCCGCACTCCGGGGCAGCCTCGAGGATCTCCGCACCCAGGCGAAGACGGCTCAGGCGGATCTGGCCCAGCTCGACGCCCACCTCCGGGAGCTCCAGGCCCGCCGCGAGCGACGCCAACGGGAGTACGAGGAGATCCTCGCCAGGGGCAAGGAGACCGCCGCCCGGGTCGAGCAGCTTGTGGATCCGGACATGGAGCCCCTGCGCGTCCAACTGACGGACCTCGAGCGGCGCAACGCCGCGATCCGTGATGCCCAGAAGTACCGCGCCCTCCAAGCGGAGCTCGCGCAGGCCCAGGCAACCAGCGACCAGCTCACCGCAGCCCTCACCGACATCGAGCGGACCAAGGCCGAGGCGCTCCAGACCGCCACCTTCCCGGTCGAGGGTCTGAGCTTCTCCGACTCCGGTGTCGTCTTCCAGGGCATCCCGCTTCAGCAGTGCAGTAGCTCGGAGCAGCTCCGGGTCTCTCTGGCCATGGCTATGGCGCTCAACCCGCAGCTCCGCGTCATCCGGATCACCGACGGGAGCCTGCTGGACAAAGCGAGTCTGGTCCTGTTCGAGGAGATGGCCCAGGAACGCGACTACCAGCTCTGGATCGAGATGGTTGACGACTCCGGCACGGTCGGAATCCAGATCGAGGACGGCATGGTAAAGGGGGCGTCCACCCCGCCGCACCGGATGAGCCCGCCGCCCGCGCCTTCGGACAAGCGCTCGGTCGCAGCTTCCCCGATCACGACGCCACTCCCGAAGTGACGTGGATCCGCCCAGTCAAAGCCACACGAGAGCACCCATGAGCTGCGAGATCATCACATCAACGGACGGCCGCGCAATCCTCGCCGACACGACCACCGGGTGGGCGTTCGGGCCCGTCTTCACCTCTCCGGAAGACGCCCAGGCATTCCTGCGGTGGCTCGGTTCGGACCCCCGGGATCTTATGCTCTACGCGATCCTTGCCGGGCGCGATCCCGACACGGCCTTGGAATCCACGTACCTTCGCTGGCTCGCCCACTGCCATCTGACGGAGGGTAACCCCCGGACGAGGACGCCCCATGATTAACGGCACGCGATACCTTGTGCTTACGCAGAGTGGCCCAAGTCCTCAATCCTTCGCCTACTACCTGCACCCGGACAACGAGTCGGTCAACGTGCTGTTCCGCGACGCCGACGGCGAGATCACACTCGGCCCCTGGCGACGCGAGACCGCAGACCGGCACGCGGACAGGCTCCGGGCCCTCGGCTACCTTCAAGTGGAGCGCGATGGCACACCCCCGCAGAGAGGGATCCCCACATGAACCGGTACGGTCCACCCGAGGCCCTCCGCATGACCATTCGGCTCCTCCAGCACTTCCGCGCTTTCCTCCGCTCCGAGTGCCGGGAGATGCGCGATCCCTACACCTGGGGGGTGTACCTCACCAAGCCGGAGGCCCGGCGGAGGCTTACCTGGCTCATCAATGTGGCGGTGAACCGGCGAGCCGGGATCCCCGATTGCCCCTCGCGAAAACACACCTACGACTACCAGCGGTATCTCCGCCTGGATGCCAACGACCTGAACACCCCGCGCTTGCGGATCTACTTCGTGCGGACGCCCGAGCTAGCCATCCGATTCGCCCACCGGATCGTTCAACGCGGGTCGTAGCGCACCCTATCCCCGAGGAGGTCGCCATTGCTCACCAATCCAGACGGCACCCCTTTTCGCGATGAGTGGGGGTGGACCTCATACCGCCGAACCGGCTGGGTCAACGCCGCCGGCATCCGAGAGTACCGAGCCCATTTCCGCTCCATCGGTTCCCCCCACGGCTGGAACTGCTGCACCATCACCTTTTTCGCCCGGCGGCCGCGCCTCGCGCTGCGCCACATCGTCTCGATGCCACAGTCCTGCAACGAGATCCTGGCCTTTGACGGCCGGGCCATCAACTGAAAGGGGCTCCCATGGGCGAATACGCGACAACCCTCGTCAACGGGACCCCCACCGAGCTGTGCAAGCTCGGCACGATGGACGATTGGCGGTATGTCTGCCGGTCGGAAGCAGAACGAATGGCTCCGACAGACGCCGGGACCGGCACCAACATCCCGGCCGCCCTCCAGGATGGCAGCACGCTCTACCGCTTCCCGTGGCCCGACGAGGACAACGACACCATAGAGGCCATCAATGGGCGGAGCATGTTTCGCACCCTGATCTGGAAAGTGCCGGCCACCATCCTGGCCGGCTTTACCCACCATGAGCTCGTGCCTCACGTGCAGGATCTCCAAGGTGGGCATGGCCTGAACGTCTGGCTCCCCTGCCCGCTCAGCCCGGGCGGGATCCCCTATCGGACCTCCGGGACGCCCCAGCCGATTGTCGCGCTGAACGGCGAACGGTACCAGAGGGGAATCCCACGAACGATCTTTGCCTGCGGGTACTGCGAGAAGCTCTTCTCCGTGGACGCAGACGATCTCCAGACCATCCGTACGGCCCTGCTCGCC